>JAFUUT010000116.1 GCA_017477685.1 bacterium
TATCTGATTGCGGAACAAAAGGTCATAAAAGAAAAATTCGTATTGATTTAGATAAAATAGACTATACAATTACACATTGCAGCGAAATTATAGGGATGGGCGAAGCTGTAGGACAATCAATTCGCCGCAAAAAAGATTCCTCTATTGTTTGTGCCGTTCAGGCTGTTGCTGACGGAAGATGTGAGGCTGTTGTCAGTGCAGGTTCAACAGGTGCAGCGATGGCTGCGAGCTTATTTGGGTTAGGAAGAATTCACGGAATTACAAGACCGGCAATTGCAGTTACATTGCCGACTATGAAAAAACCGGTTGTATTGATTGATGGCGGTGCTAATAGCGATTGTACACCTCAAATGCTTTCTCAGTTTGCCGAAATGGGCGTTGAATATGCAAAACTAAGTCTTGGTATCGAAAATCCTAAATTAGGGATTTTAAGTATCGGAGAAGAAGAAGGAAAAGGTAATGAACTTGTAAAAGATACATATCCTTTATTGAAAGAAAAACACGAAAACGGAAGATTTAATTTTGTAGGAAACATTGAAGGAAAAGAAGTATTTATAAACAAAGCTGATGTAATTGTTGCAGACGGATTTGCAGGAAATATAGTTTTAAAAGTAACCGAGGGTACGGCTTCAATGCTTTTAAAAATGATTGGCTCCGAATTTAAATCTGATTTTATCGGATGCATAATCGGACTTTTAGCAAAACCTTTCTTAAGAAGAATTTTAAAAAGAATAAATTGGGAAGTGTTTGGCGGCATGCTTTTACTTGGAGTTAACGGAATATCAGTAATTGCTCACGGCAGAAGCTCATCTTATGCAATGAAAAATGCAGTAGGTGCAGCTGTAAAAGTTTTAAATAAAGATATAAATTCAAAAATTGCAGAACACATAAATAATTAGTAAGGATATTAAATGAAACCATTAAAAATAGCAGGAATCGGATATTGTGTACCGGAAACAGTCATAACAAATGATGATTTAACAAAATTGTATGAAACATCAGATGAATGGATTTATTCTCGTACAGGGATTAAGGAAAGAAGGGTTGTTTCAGGTAACGAAACTGCTATTGATTTAGGGTATAACGCAGCGCAAAAAGCATTGAATAAATCAGGGTTTAAACCTGAAGATATTGATTGTATAATTTCTGCAGCTTCTGCACCGCCACAGTTGTATCCGACATTATCATGTACATTACAAACAAAACTAGGTATCCCTAATCAGGTCCCTGCTTTTGATTTAACGGCAGCATGTACGGGGCTTATTTATGCACTTCAAGTAGCAAGAGGTTTTATCGGAGCAGGGATTTACAAAACAATTTTAATTGTTGCTGCGGATAACAACTCTAAAATTACAAATTGGGAAGACAGAGGCACATCCATTCTTTTCGGGGATGGCGCAGGTGCAATGGTTGTAACCGAATCAGACGATGGTGTTGATGATATTCTTTCAATTGATATCAGTGCAGACGGTTCTATCGGGCAAATGATACAAACAAATATGCCTTCTCAATGTTGTCCTTTAGTAGAACAAGCAGATGAAGTCGGTACAGGCAAAATTATTATGAACGGTAAGGATGTATATAAATTTGCAGTATCAACTGTTCCTGCTTATGTTGAAAAATGTATTGAAAAATCCGGTATGAAATCTGAAGATATTGATTATTTAATACCTCACCAAGCTAATCAAAGAATTATTGAATCAATTCAAAACAGATTAAAATATACAGATGATAAAGTTATTTCCAATATAAAATATTACGGAAACACTTCTGCTGCATCAATTCCAATTGCACTTGTTGAGGGAGTTGAGCAAGGAAAAATTAAACTCGGTTCGACGGCTGTTTTATGCGGTTTTGGAGCCGGTATGACATGGGGAGCAGCCGTAATAAGATTGCGTAAAGGCATTTGTTAGTATAAATTAGATAAAAAAATGACCGCAAAAGCGGTCATTTTTTTTATCTGCGTATTAATTAACCAATAACAGGCGGATTGAAAACGCGAGCTGATAGTTCTTTATCAAGCGCTAACAATCCTTGTTTGTCATCCCCGATAAGTTCTAATGTCGCAAGAACCCCTCCTACACTTGCTTCTTCTTCCACTTGTTCTTTGATGTACCAGTTTAAGAATATTAATGCGGCTCTGTCTTTTACTTCATCTGCAACATCAGCAACGTGATTAATTCTTGAAGTTACATATTCTTCATGTTCAAGAACCTGTTTAAATATTTCTAAAGGAGTATTCCCTTTGATTTCAGGTTTATCTATTGCATAGAGTTCAACATGCCCGCCTCTTTCTAATACATAATTATACATACCTTCAGCGTGAGCTCTTTCTTCTTGAACCTGAATATCAAACCAATTTACAAAACCATTCAAATTCCATTCGGAAAATTTTGCTTTCATTGCAAGATATAAATACTCAGAATAATACTCCTTGTTAATTTGTTCATTAAAAGCCGCTTCCATTTTCTTGTCTATAGCCATTTTCAAACCTCCTTATAAAAATTTATTACATTGTACTTACAATTTCTTTTGCCAAGTTTTCAAGTTCTTCTTCTTGATTTCGTTTAAGAGAAGACTTGACTAAAATTCTGTTACCGATAATTTCGGTATTTTTCCATTTAGAAACTTTTTCTGTTATAAGATTGCCGCAAGACGGAGCCCAAGAACCGTTTTCAATAATTGCAACTTTACGATTTTGGATATTATGAGCGCATAAATCATTCAATAATATTTCCATACTTACGAAAATATCCATATTATATGTTGTTGAAGCAAATACAATGTGTGAATATCTGAAAACTTCCGAAACAACATAAGACGGATGAACGGTTGAAACATCGAACATCCTGATATTTTTAACTCCGAGTTTTGCGAGTTTTCCGGCAAGTATTTCCGCCGCATTTTGTGTATTTCCGTAAACAGAAGAATAAGCAACTAAAACAGATTTTTCCTCCGGCTCATACGCAGACCATTTTTGATATTTATCAATAAATACATTCAAATCTTTTCTCCATACATACCCGTGCAAAGGACAAATCATCTGAATATCAAGATTTGAGGCCTTCTTCAATAACATTTGAACCTGCGGACCGTATTTACCAACGATATTTGTGTAATATCTTCTGGCTTCGTCCATATATCTATGGTCGAAATCAACTTCATCCGCAAAAATATTTCCGTCTATTGCTCCAAACGCACCAAACGCATCTGCAGAAAATAAAATTTTATCAACAGAATCATATGTAACCATAACCTCAGGCCAATGAACCATCGGCGCCATATAGAATGACAATGTATAGTTTCCTGTTTCTAAAGTATCCCCTTCTTTTACAATTTGCCATTGATTTTCCGGAAAATTGAAATTAAAAAATTGATTTACCATACTTTGTGATTTTGCATTGCAAACAATTTTCATTTGCGGATATTTTTTCACAAGAGAAGCTATTTCAGCGCAATGATCAGGTTCCATGTGGTTAATAACCAAATAATCTAATCCTCTGCCATCCAAAGCATATTCAATATTTTCAAAAAACTGATGATTTACGGATTTATCAACAGTGTCAAGTAGAACTGTTTTATCATCTGTTAGCAAATATGAGTTATATGAAACTCCGCAAGGGACGGGGTATGCACTTTCAAATAATGAAATTCTTCTGTCATTTGCTCCTACCCAGAATAAATCTTTAGTAATTTCTTTGATATTATACATTTTTCTCTCCTTAGTACAATCCAATGATAGCATAAACAAAAGGTTTGTATAAAATTACCAAGTTGGGTAATGTAAATAATCTTACAAATCTTATATTGTATATATGTAGCAAGGATGCTTAGTCCCGATATGAAAAAGAGAATAAAAAAGTTTTAGGGTTTTTTATCAGTATGAAAAAGACATGTTTTATTCTATTTATTTTTCAGATTCCGGCACTTTCATAAAAAGTTCATATAAAGGAGTATCAAATAGATTATTAAATACACACCATTTTTATGAAATAGAATAAACTTCCTGATGATTGGGGTTGATTGCATCAGAAAAACAATATATTTGATTTTTTATATTTGAACAGAAAGTGCCGGTAAATCTTTATATTAATATATAACAAATTTTGTAACAATTTATTAAAATATAACAAAAAATTGGCAAAAATAAATCTTCACAAGACTTAAGCATGATATCTTAGTAGTGTGGAAGTAACAATTATATGACCGGAATAAAAATCCCTAAAGCGAATATATACCCGACTTTTTCATTAGCAAACTTAAAGAAACAATTTCAACCTCGCAATATTGTTTCCGCAATGGCTAGTGATGGATTTTTACCTGTAATTGCTTTAGAAGCATTTGTAGAAGCCGGCAGAACTTTTCAGGCATACCAAAGAGGCGGATATGATGAAGCAAGAGAAAGAATTACAGAAGAATTTTCAGGTGCAGTATTTTGGCTTGGCGGTGTTACCGGTTTAAATTGGCTGTTTGAAAAACTCGGTCAAAAGATTTTAAATCTTCCTAGTATCAATGTAGATATTGCAAGTGATGAAGTTCGTAATCCGTTTATAAGATATCTGATAAACGAAAAGAAGAAAAACGGCGGCGTAATATCAGAAAAAACAATGGCAAAATTCAAGTTTACTAAAGTAATTGCCAGTGTTCTTATTGCAAACGCATTTATAGGATTTATACTGCCAAAAATCAATCAGGCAATTACTCGCGCAAGACACAAAAATGATAATATTAACAACAACAATAATAACGTAAACGGATTTTTCGCAGCACCTAAAATGGAAGATTTTGCAGCAAACAAAGATGATAACAAAAACACACCGTTTACAGGGAAATGGGATTTACTTTCAATTGCTAATAATTTTGAAAGTAAAAGAAACTGGAAACTATTATCGGTTGACGTCGGAACATGCACCGGCAGAGTATATTCTGCAAGAAATAATAATGAAAGAGTAGAAATCGCATTTAGAGATATTGCTTCAATTTACTTCTATATGTTCAATATGGCAAATATGAACAGCTGGTTGAACCAACTTGAACAAGGTAAAGGCAAAAAGACAAGACTTGACCCTGCATCAGCCAAATTCGCAACCGAATACTTAAATAACTATGTAGGCAATAACAAAGTTGATATCGAAACATTCCAAAAAGAAGTCTTAGGTCAAAACAAAGAAATTCCTGAAAATATCAAAGCTAAATTCAATAACAAGGTAATTAAACTTGAAGACTTCAATACAGAACTCAAAAATATGAATCTATCTGCTGAAAAATTATCTGAACTTAAACAAATAGCTCAGAAAATGTCAGAACTTCAACCTGAAAGAATGTTTGAAACAAAAGTGACAAATGCCGAAGGTAAAGAAGTAACAAAATATGTAGGAAAACGTATTTTGACAATGAATCAAGCTCAAGATGTTCTAAACGGCGGTCACATCAATAACCCTGAATTCTTAAAAGAATTCTATGCGAATGCACTTGGTCACAGAAAATTCTTGGATGAAGAAAAAGGAAAATACAAATTTGTTGCTCAAAGCACATTTGACGGCCTCAAGAGCGATTTAACAGATTATGTTAAATCAATAATTGAACGTGCTAAAAAAGCAAATGCAACAGAAATTACATCAGACATCTTGAAACAAGCTTCAAAACACAACTTCAAGATGAACCTGATTAACTGGGGTGCAGGATTTGTTGTATCCGCAGCATTCTTATCAACTTTCATACCAAAATTCCAATACTATATTACAAAGATGAGAACAGGTGAAAATGAATTCCCGGGAACAGAACAATTCAGACACCCTAATAAAGATCAAGCCGCAAACAAAACTGCTGCATAGAATGTTTTTAAATTTTTAAACAGATAACTCCGGCAATTATGAGGACAATTCCTAATATTCTCATCAAACTTAATGCGTCATGAAATGCAACAACACCGATTATAAAAGTACATGATGCCCCTATACCGGTCCAAATAGCATACGCCGTTCCAATAGGAATTTGTTTTTGTGCCAAGTACAAAAATAAACCGCTTAACGCCATAGTAATTATAGCAAATACAATCCACAAAACTCTATATTGACTTTGGGTCGCCAATTTTAACCCTAGCGGCCAACCCACTTCAAATATTGCGGCTATTAATAAATATATCCAACTCATAAGTTTATTTTAGCATAAATCATGATAAAATATAAAAATAAACGGAGTATGAGGATATGCCAAACAAAATTACCTGCCCGAATTGCGGACAAGAAATTGATATAGAAAATTTAATTCAAGCCGGAGCAAAGGATGCTTTGGATAAACAACTTGCTATTCAAAAAGCAGCATTTGAAAAAGCTAAAGAAGAAGAAATTGAAACTATCTTAAAAGAACAAAAGAAAAA
>JAFUUT010000117.1 GCA_017477685.1 bacterium
GTGAATGCAAAAAATCAGAGTGAATATTCAAAAATATATGAACCACTCCAAAAAGATTGGCTAGAATACCAAAATGCAAAAAACATTGTTAATCGTATCAAAGTCCATGCAAATAATGGCGATTTTCGGTCTGTTGCAAATGAATTGGGAAATTTCACAAGTAACAATCAAAAACAATTTATATCTGATTTAATACAACCAGATGTAAAATTGCAAAATAGTAGTAGTGCTGCAAATGATTTTATTAATAAATATCATTATGATAAATTTAAGTATGCTTTAAACAACAATACAAGTGGTATAAGCCACAGTGCAAATTTTAATGATTATGGTAATGGAAATATTAAAATAAATAATTTTTTAAATAGAAATAGACAAAATACAAAAGAAATGGCAAATATATTTTTAGCAAAACCACAAAATATACCGTTAAGTAAAGAATATAGTTACATTCCAAAAGGTAATGCTAATATATTAAATTATAAATATAAATTATTTGGAACGAATAAAGAAATTCCTCAAAACTGGGAAGGTATTGTATTTAATCAATATAGTTCATTGTCTAAAAATGTTTCAAATTCTACTGAAATGCAAAATAAAATCAGAGAGCAATTTAATATTATGCGTATTGATACACTTAATGACAAATTAGAAGTTGATTTCTCACAGGATTCAAATTTACATTTATCAATCGGACATGCAACAGTTCTTGAACCTTACATCGATTCACAAGGATATTTTCATGGAATACTTTTCGATAAATATGATTTTGATTGGTCAGAATATTTGAAAAATATTGATTATGACACATATAAAGCATATATTGCAAATAATTATTTTGTTCTTATTCAATTATTAAAAGGTCATAATTATTATATTCTTGCACCAATTTTATTTAAATGGTAATTTAAATAAAAATATATATCAAAGTATAATTTTATACTTTGGTATATATTTACATTTAATATGTTATAATATAAGATACGACTATGAATAAAACTTTTACTTTCTATAAAAATCCAATTAAAATATTTGGTTTAGGTGTATTAATTTTTGCATTAATATTGTTTTTAGTTTTTGGTTTTAAAATGCCTGATTATTTTAACAATATAGATATGGCAAATCAAATTATAGGGAATATTAATATTGATGACAAGACTAATGCATTAAAACCTTTGATAAATAAATCATTTTATGTTTGTAATTATATACATCATATCTTAGCTTGGTTCATTGCATTATTTATATTTTCTGTAATATATAAGATTAACACTTTTTCAAAATTTAAAAATATTAAAATGTTTAATAACATTCTGTTTCTATATATTTGGGTAAATTTTTCATATGTAATATATGGCATTTGTGCCTTTCACTTTTCAATTGTAGATTTTGAATCTCCGGTTTATACTGAATTGCCTGACAACCTTGGAGCATTAATTCCTGTATTTGATATGTTATTTCCATTTTTAGTAGCGATTTGTTATTATCCGATTATGAATTTTTTATTATCGTTAACTTATATTATGAAAATTAAAAATAAATATATTCTGTATTTTTGGATTTTATGTTTATTAATTCTTATATGTGCTATTTTGTTGAATATGACTGCTTATTTTACATATGTATATATTTTAGTGTATTTATATTATATTTTTTGGTTTGTAATAATATTTTATTCTATTAATTCCTTAAAAGAATTAATTAATATCAATCGATGAATAGCGGCAACGGGCAGGCAGTAGAATATTTAAAACCTCAGTTTGATACAAAAATAAAGCAACTTGATACTCAGGTTGTACAGATGAAAACTAATATCGATGACAATGTTGCAAAACTGGTAAATGCAAAAAATCAGTAAGTAGGGTGTGTTTATACGCACCTGCAATCTGTGGTTCTCATCCAATCCCCCGCATAAAAAAGAAGGCTTACGCCCTCTTTTTAAAAGGTTTGCAGGGTGGGTAAAACCCCGCAAAATTATTTTATTTATAACATATAGTTACTAATGCATCATTATTAGGAAGTCCTACGAGGTTGGAATTATTTTTGGGGTTTCTTGTTACAATATATTTAGTTTCTCCGTAATTGACTTTTCCAACTTGATGGGATACGTATCCGCTGCCGTCGCGAGGGGCATAGTACGGGATGGAGCCTCGTGATGCAAACATTCTTACATACCCTCCGATACCGTCGCCTGATTCTTCGCCTATCCAATAGTATATATGACTGTCGTTAATAAAAATTCCCATTTTTTTGAGGGCGGAGTCATTTCTTGTTCCGTATATAGTTGTTGCATCTGTATTA
>JAFUUT010000118.1 GCA_017477685.1 bacterium
CGACATCGGATAATGTAAACTATATACTTGATATAACAACGAACACGGGATATGAACTTGACTATGACGAAATAATAAACAGTATGTTATGTGAAATTGCCTCAAAAAAGCACGCATTTTACCCTTATATCAAACAGAAGAAATACACTAAAGAAACAGAGCGTCTTGGGGAGTATTTGAAAGGGAAAGGATATATTGCGGTGCAGACACAGCAAATACTGGTAAGAGATTTTTATAAACCGGTAGCAGACACGACCCAAAATTGGGAAATATTCATATTGGGCGAAAACCAAGTCCGCGAATAAGTATTCTTTCATCCTCTCCTTGGGAGAGGATGTCACGTAGTGACAGGAGAGGGTAAATATTGATTCCCTTCCCTCAATGCAGGGAAGGGACGGGGATGGGTGTTGAAATATAACCGACCCTGCATGCACTTAACATTTTGTTACAAACCCACAACGCCCTAAAATCGCGCCAAAACCTAATTTAATTCTAAATAATTAATTCTAAAGAACTAATTTTTTATAATTAATGTTATTTTAATTAATTATCTGGGATTAATTATAGAACACAAATCATATATTCGGTTGACACGTTTTGAAAAAAACTGTAATATAATCTTTGTGAAAAGAAAAGTAAACAAGAGTTTATAATTTACATTCTAAAAAGAAAGGTGAACAAAATTATGAAAAAAAGATTCGGTTTTACTTTGGCAGAAGTATTGATTACTTTAGGTATCATTGGTGTAGTTGCTGCCATGACTATCCCAACATTGATTGCAAACACAAACTCTCAAAAGTTTAGATCACAATTTAAAAAATCAATTTCTACATTGAATCAGGCTGGTTTGATGGGTGAAGCTCAATTCGACATGAACTATGGTGGCGTTAACGTAGCTTGCCAAACACCTGGTCAAGATAGACCTGATGGAGACAATGCAAGAGCTAGCTTCTGTGCTCTTATTAACGGAACATTGACAGGTCAAACATATCTTGCTGCTTCTCCGTATTCAACTGGCTATCCAAAATATCAAGCATTGGCAGCTGATACAGTTGCTAGCCCTGCATACGTAACACTCGCAGACGGTTCAATGGTTGTATTCCCAACTGGCGCTCCTGCTGCTAATGCGGAATGTGCAATGCCTGTAGGTCAAACATTAACAGCATGGTTACCTACTCACATGAACTGCTTAGGTTTTATTGATGTTAACGGAAGAAAGAACCCTAACATGGAAGTTAAATGTGGACCGGCTGCAGGAGGAACAGATGATGTAGCGACAACATTAGTGAGTGCTGCAGGTTCAGTTACATGTACAGTACCTAACGATACAGCACACATGGGAGATATCTTCCCTGTAGCATTCCACGATGCAACAGTAGAACCTGCTACAAACGCTGCAAAAGCTGTTTTATCAACTGCTAAGTAGTCTGTAAGATAAAATATTTATTGAAAAATAGATATAATAGCAAGAGAAGAACAATCGTTCTTCTCTTGTTTTTTATTCATACCTCATCCTTACCTTCTCCTATTCTTTAGGAGAAGGTTTTTACACTCCCCTCGCCTAATTTTAGGAGAGGGGCAGGGGGTGAGGTCATTTTTTTTTGTTTGTGTTAATATGGACACATCAGAAGGGATATATTATGAGCGATTTAAAAATATACTTAGACAAAGACATTAATCAAAATCTTATCAAAACAAAAAAAATAGCAATCATTGGATTTGGTTCACAAGGTTACGGACAATCCATGAACCTGAAAGATTCAGGGTGTGACGTTGTTTTAGGCTTACGACTCGGCGGAGCTTCCGACAAAAAAGCTCAAAATTACGGATTCAAAACTATGACTATTGAAGATGCCGTAAAATGGGCAGATATAGTTCAAATACTTATACCTGACGAAGTTCAAGCTGATGTATACGAAAATCAAATCAAGCCGAATTTGAAATCGGGACAATATTTGATGTTTGCGCAGGGGTTCAATATACATTTCAAAAAAATAGTTCCGCCGTCTGATGTAAACGTCATTATGGTTGCGCCAAAAGGCCCCGGACACACCGTAAGAAGTCAATACACAGAAGGCAAAGGTGTTCCGAGTCTTATTGCGGTTGCTCAAAATCCAAGCGGTGACGCTAAAGAAGTGGCGCTTTCTTACGCATTTGCAATCGGTGCGGGCAGAGCAGGAATTATTGAAACCACTTTCAGAGAAGAAACCGAAACAGACCTGTTTGGAGAGCAATGTGTTATTTGCGGCGGGGTTTCTGCACTGATGAAAGCAGGTTTTGAAGTTTTGACAGAAGCAGGATACTCGCCTTATATGGCATATTTTGAGGTATTGCACGAAATGAAGCTGATAGTAGACCTTGTTAATCAAGGCGGACTTGCAGATATGAGATATTCTATTTCAAACACCGCAGAATACGGCGATATGACCAGGGGACCAAAAGTTATCGGTGAAGCGTCAAAAGATGCTATGCGCAAAATATTAAAAGACATTCAATCAGGTGAATTTGCACAAGAATTTACAAACGAAATGAAATCAGGACACAAAAACTTTGACAAACTGAGAGAAGAAAATGCAAATCACCAAATAGAAACAATCGGACAAGAAATTCGTTCCTCTTTCAAATGGGGAAGAAATGAAAATATTATTGACAGGGAAAGGAACTAGTCAGACCACCCTCTGCTGATTTTTTGTCGAGGGGCAAAGATAAGGAGAAAATGATGTATAGTACAGAAGATATATACGAAGTGGTAATTTTTTCAATCGGAGACACAAAAGCCGGCACAAAAATGGGCAAACTTCAACTGAGAAACACCGTTGATGACAGCCTGCTTAATTGTATTCTCTGGGAAGAAACACTAAACCGATTTGATTCCAAAATATTCAGAACAGGGAATTTGGTTCGTATAGTTTCTGCGACTTTCAACGAAAAATATAACAATTGTCTGGTTTCTGCGCTGGAACTGATTAAAGAAGCAAAACTGGGATTGGAAAAACAAGAAATCGAAGAATACTGGACAAAATTAACATCTTTTATAAACATGATTACCGATGAAAAACTAAAAAGCTTTGTATCAGGACTTTTTACCGAACACGAACAAGAATTCAAGATTATGCCTGCCGCAAAACTTATGCACCACAACTACGTAGGAGGACTGCTTGTTCACACCGTTGAATGCTGTGAATTTGCGCAGCTTAATATGGCAAAATTTACATACAAAACAAACGAAGATGAAATATATGCCGCTTGCTTACTGCACGATTTTGGCAAAATATTTGAATATACAATAGATACAGAAACAGGGCTTATTGATTATGCTCCAAACTTTAGAGAAGAATGGATTTCTCACTCTCAATACGGCTTTAGCATCTGTATGAATGCAGGATTTAAAATGGTTGCCAAAATGATTGCCGCACACCACGGCAGAAGCGATTGGGGCGCAATCATTGACCTTGATCAAAAAGATCTTGAACCTGAATTGTATTTAATCCATTTTATAGACAATTTGTCCGCAAAATTCGGTAAAATAAATACACATCTTTTAGCAAAATAAAGACCTATTTACGCTTTGCATTATAAATGTACGAAACAAGCATCAAAATCATACCCAATGCCAAAAATGCTATCAATTTGTAGATAGGTTCGACATTTTCCAAATCGTAAATAAATATTCTCAATATGGATAATATAATCAGAACAATACCTGAATTAATCAGAAATCTTTTATTTGAACATATACCCCAAATTGTTGCCGCACCGGAATATAAAACCCACAACAAAGAAATCGCATACAACATATTGCGGTTAAAATGATGTATGCCCACCCCTTCAAAATGACAAGCAAAAAATCCGATAAATACAGCCAAATATTTGAAAAACTCAAGTTTGGTACTCTTTGCGTAATATAGACTCAATACGATTGCGGATAAATATGCGGCTAATCTTAGGTTTACAACAGGCATAAAGTCTAAAGTAAAATAAGACGCAATTACAAGCGTTATTAAAGATAAAGCACCAATAAAATATGATACAATATCAAACATTATGAATTTAGTTGTGTTATACAGTTTTTTAGCATTTAGTGCATATACAAACCCTATAACCAAATATAATGCCAATTTATTATCAAAAGTATCTAATGAATATTTTGTAAAAATAGAATTGAATTCCGCAACTAAATATAAATAAACAACAGACACCCACAAGAATTTTATTATATCAGACAATGTTTTATGAGCTTTATCCAACATCATAGACGAAGCAATCATTGACAAAACAGGAATACCAAAAATCAAAGTACGCATATTTACAATCGGAGAATATGTTTCAAGGAAAATACGTTCTCCGCCGACTTTAGCCAATAGTACTCCCACAAACAGAGAAAAACAATAACCACCCAACACTATACCCATATGCTTGCAATCATAATTCTCTATAAAATAAGCAATAATCACTGTCATTAGCGACCAAGCAATTATACTATATAAGTCATTTGCAATAAAAAATACAAATAACCACAAATTTATCAAAACCGAATTGTCATAAAATTTGTACAATTCGGTAGAATTTCGACGAGAAAACCACCCTAATAACAGATACGCAAAAGCAACACCGCCAAGCAAACACCCAAGCTGAATTTGACTTTTTCCAACAGTCGTAATCGTGAATAACGTGAGCAAAACATAATTTATATAACATAAAATATTATCCGCTAAATTTTCTTTATCCCTCAAGAAATCATATACTATATAAACCGCCCACAATAACAATGGATAAACATACGAAATTTTACTAAAGGCACTATATCCGATAAATATCAGCATACTTAACGCCAAATTTGCTATATTTACATACTTTGCCTTTGAATTTCGCAAAGAGAAAATCAAAGATAATATATTTAAAAGAATTAAATAGACAAATATCACATGATTACCTGAATTTGACAAAAACGGAGTCACATAGCCGCCAACCAAACCGATAATGAGCATTGATAAAGTTTTCATCTTATCAGCAATTAAAAATGTAGCCAAAAGCAGGATTGATGCAATAGAAAGAACCGCTCCGCCACCTAATACGTGAAAATAAGAATAAGCACAAAAAGTATTAATAAATAAAACTCCAAAACCAGTACCCAACAATACTTCAGAATAATTTCTCAATCTCTCAAATTTGTGCATATACATCGCGCCAAAACTTAGCCCTAAACCAACGACAAACCCCAAAACAACTTTCATAGTATCAGTTAAAATAAAAAACGGAGAAACAAGCTTTATAAATATAATCAGAGCAATAATAATTGCCAAAGCTCCAATTTTATTAAATATATTACCCAACAAAGCACCCTGAATTTCAAAATCAGTTTTTACAGGTTTATTAATTTCCTGTCTTTCTACAACATTATTTAAACTGTTGTCATTTTCATTAAGAGAACTTTTTTCACATATAGGCTCGGAACTCTCTTGAATTTTATCATCATAAACAGACTCCGAATCTAAATTATCAGATTTTGCAGGAAGTATTTCGGCTCCTTCTATTTTTTCAATTTTTTGCCTAATTGAATACAAAACATTTGAAACATTGTCCAATTTTTTTTGAATATGATAAATCCAGATAACTAAAGCTACGGCACAAATAAAAGCGAACATAACACCTCCTGTTTAAGGAACATTATACAATATTGAGCTTTAATAAGGCAAAAAGTAAAAAAACTTTAATACATACAACACCTACCGCAAAATCAAGCATTCTGACGAAATTGTAAACAAAATAAATAAAAATTTACACTGCGAAACATTTTAAGTCATGGGGCATGGTTTATGCTAAATTAAGATAGTGGTTATATTTAATGAATAGTTTTTTGTAAGGAGATATGAATGTCAGAATACTTGAGCAAAGAAGAAATTAAACAATGGAGAAGCTCATTAGAAAAAATAACATTA
>JAFUUT010000119.1 GCA_017477685.1 bacterium
GGGAAAATATTTTGAAAAACTTTAAATTAATATTTTTAGGTATTTTTTGTTTATTAACAATTTTGTCAAGCATATGTTTTAATAAAAGCTTGGTAGTCAAAGAAAACAATTGTATTTGTTCAAAATACAATGTTATTCAAATGTTTAGCCAGCAAACATGTAATAACATATTAAACAAAAAAAGAAAATGCTAAAAAAGACCGCATATAGCGGTCTTTTCCGTAGTTTAAGTCCTCTTGGATTTCGCTTAGCCTCTGATACCTAATTTTTTAATCAAATCTCTATATTCATCAAGGTTTTGAGATTTAAGGTAAGAAAGTAATCTTTTTCTTTTGCCTACCATCATCAAAAGACCCCTCTTTGTAGCAAAGTCATTTTTGTTTGATTTCAAGTGTTCTGTCAATTCAGAGATTTTTTTGCTCATCAAAGCAACTTGTACTGCTGTTGAGCCGGTATCTTTAGCATCTTTACCGTACTTTTTAACAATTTCTTGTTTGTTTTTAAGATTCATGTTAATTTCCTTTTCTTGTTGAGTGTTGGCGTAAGCACCCTACAGACATGAATCATAATATATCAAAAAAAAAATGCAAGGGGTTATACAACTCTATGAGCAAGATATGATGCTATAGATAATAAAACATCTTCATTTAAATCTGCATTTTTAAAATTACGTTCCGCCTTAGCAACAAGTCCGTTTTCGTAGTCACTTTCTGAATTTGAATATTTTTTCTGTAATTTTTCCAATGTATTTTTTAGAGTATTTCTATTACCTTTAGCTTCTTGGTACCTTGCCCAAGCTTCTTCAAATTCAGCTTGTTTTTTTTCATATCTCTTTATAAGCAAATCTATAAACTCTTGATCGGGTGTCTTTCCTTGCAAAATATTTTCTATTTCACCGGCTAATTCCGGATTTTTTATATTAGCAAGTTTTTCGTATATTTCTTCTTTTTCTGTTTTTTTATTATCTTTTATTGGGTTTGAATTAAAATTGAATATCTGATTATTTGGTAAATTAAACTTGGTATTGAATGTGAAAGCAGAGCCTGTTTTTAATGCGTGTATAAAATAATCTTGATATGACATAACATTTTTTAAGGGGCTTTTGTTAAACTCCTCCGGTGTCATTATGTTATTTTGTATTTTACCAACAGTCATAGTTATCCTATAATTTTATACTCATATATATAAAGTATATAAACTATGAATAATTGCCTTTTGTGTAAAGAATTGTTAAGATTATTTTATCAATCCGGCTGTTTCGTTATACATAACCATATAAAAATCAGGACTTGTCATATTAGGATTTTTTTTCATAAATTTTTTTACGTCAAATTTTTCAAGGTATTTATCTAATTTGGAGAGTATTTTCTCGTTATTTTCATGTTCGGATTTTAGATTCGCAATATAACTCTTTGTCATTGCCAATATTTCTTCCTCAGTTAAAATTGGCAAGCCGCCTATCAAAACTTCATCCGGTTCATCATCGCCAATATATTTTTTCAATTCTTCTTTGGG
The DNA here is from genome assembly GCA_017477685.1 of bacterium. Lineage (GTDB taxonomy): Bacteria > Cyanobacteriota > Vampirovibrionia > Gastranaerophilales > Gastranaerophilaceae > Zag111. Next base: position 1,516 of record JAFUUT010000119.1, read on the forward strand.
GTCTTCTTTTTGTCTGCGTCCTTGGCTGTCTGAAGATGTCGAAGATGATACTGCTCTAAAAGGATTATTAAC
>JAFUUT010000120.1 GCA_017477685.1 bacterium
CGTAGTACCTACTAGGAAGTTGATCCTTTGTTTCTAAAAAATCGTTAAATTTAAAATTCTCATCAAGAGCATTTAACCTGTTTTTAATCATATACAGCTGAACAGCATTATTCAAATCTCCGATAGTGCTTGTAAGTCTTGCCATTCTTCCCTTTGCGGCTAAATCCCCAAGAAATGTCGGAATTGTCAAGATTGCAACCAAACTTACAACTGATAGAGTAATTAAAACTTCTCCAAGCGTAAATCCATATTTTTTCATACTCATTAATAAATCCTCGTGTGTTTATATACATACATTTTAACATTATTTTCAAAAAACTTCAATCGTTCTTGACGAAAGATTTTGAGCAGGTTAAAATTTGCTTGTATATAAGGTGAAGGGAGTAAAAAATGACTAATATACAAGTTACTCAAGAAATTCAAGACAAATGCCCTGTAAGACGCGGGGTGAAGGGAAGTCCGGCTCCTATTCCTCAAGAAGGAGAATGGACAAAATGCAAAGAGATTAAAGATATTTCAGGTTTGACTCACGGCTGCGGATGTTGTGCTCCTCAGCAGGGAACTTGCAAATTAACTTTAAATGTTAAAAACGGTATCATTCAAGAAGCATTGGTTGAAACAATCGGTTGTTCGGGTATGACTCATTCTGCTGCTATGGCAGGAGAAATTCTACCGGGCAAAACACTTCTTGAAGCTTTGAATACTGACCTTGTTTGTGACGCTATTAATGTCGCAATGAGAGAATTGTTCTTACAAATCGTATACGGCAGAACTCAATCAGCATTCTCAGAAAACGGATTGCCTGTCGGTGCAGGTTTGGAAGATTTAGGTAAAGGTTTATGCTCTATGTGCGGTACAATTCATTCTACCGCTCAAAAAGGGGTAAGATATCTTCAACTGACTGAAGGTTATATTCTTAAACTTGGTTTAGATAAAAATAATGAAGTTATCGGTTATCAATTCATCAACATGGGCAAATTCATGGATGCTATCAAAAAAGGTGTAAATCCTCAAGAAGCATTCGACAAAAATATCGGCACATACGGCAGATTTGCTGATGCTGTAAAATATATTGATCCAAGAGAAGAATAATTATTTAAAGTAGATAAGTATATGGGTAGCCAAGTAGATAAGTTTTTTACGGATTTTATTTATTGACCGCCGTACAATTTCATAAAATAATTATATTTGAAATGAGCTTAACTACTTTACTACTTAACTACTTAAATACTTAAACACTTACGTACTAAAAATGAAAAGGAAATAAAAAATGACAGTAAAATTTGAAGGACAAGATAGACGTGAAGCTACTTTGAAGAAAGTTTTACCTCAATATGGTTTCAAAAATCTCGAAGAAGCTCGCGAATTATGCTTATCAAAAGGCATCGATGTTGATGCTATTGTAAAAGGAATTCAGCCTATTGCGTTTGATAACGCTTCTTGGGCTTACACATTAGGTGTTGCTATTGCAATCAAAAAAGGTATTACAAATGCAGCTGATGCAGCTGAAGCTATAGGCTTGGGCTTGCAAGCTTTTGCAGTTCCGGGTTCTGTTGGTGACAGACGTCAAGTAGGTATCGGGCATGGTAATTTAGGTGCTATGCTTTTGAGAGAAGAAACAAAATGTTTCTGTTTCTTGGCAGGTCATGAATCATTTGCGGCTGCTGAAGGTGCAATCGGTATTGCAAGAAATGCCGATAAAGTAAGAAAAGAACCTTTAAGAGTAATTTTAAACGGTCTTGGTAAAGATGCGGCTTATGTAATTTCAAGAATTAACGGTTTTACTTATGTTGAAACCGAGTACAATTACAAGACAGGCGAATTGAAGGTTGTTAAGGAAACTCCGTTCTCAGACGGCGAAAGAGCAAAAGTTAAATGCTATGGCGCTGATGATGTAAATGAGGGTGTTGCAATTATGATTAAAGAAGGTGTTGACGTTTCAATTACAGGAAACTCAACTAACCCGACTCGTTTCCAACACCCTGTTGCAGGTACATATAAAAAATGGGCTATTGAAAACGGAAGAAAATACTTCTCAGTAGCTTCAGGCGGCGGTACCGGACGTACACTTCACCCTGATAACGTAGCCGCAGGTCCTGCTTCTTACGGTATGACCGATACTATGGGAAGAATGCACGGCGATGCTCAATTTGCAGGTTCATCTTCAGTTCCTGCTCACGTAGAAATGATGGGCGTTATCGGTATGGGTAATAACCCGATGGTAGGTGCTACTGTTGCATGTGCTGTTGCAGTTGCTCAAGCTATGAATAAATAGTTAAATATTGATAAATAAAAAAACAGGTCATATTATATGACCTGTTTTTTGTTGTTTAATATTTCTTAATAAATGTTATTTTTACACTAAATGTGGGAATAATAGTTTTAAATATACATGTTACTCACGAGGTTACAAATATGGAAGCAGCTTTAAAACAAGGAATAGATACGGAAATTGGGCCAAGAATATTAACTGCATTATCTGTGTTTAAAATTTCAAACATTGAGAAAATACTTTCTTATTTGCTTGAAAATGTAGAGGACGATTCACCTTTGAACTACATTGGTGAATTAAACCGTTATGATTTAATGCATTAATATTTTTGTGTAAATATTATTTATAAAGCATGCACTTATCTATACTTTTCATGCTATCATTATACTGTTATAGTAAAGGATATTAAAATGAGTTTAACAGTATATTTAGGGATAGATGTCGGATCTGTAACAACAAAATTGGCAGTTATAGATGAAACAGGAAAATATGTAGACAGTGTTATGTTGAAAACTGCAGGTACCCCTGTTGCAGCAGTTCAGACAGGTTTGCAGAGATTATATGAAAAAAGAATTACTGATTATGAAGTTATGGGTGTCGGGACAACCGGTTCAGGCAGAAATCTTGCAGGTTCTTTGGTTGGGGCAGATGTTATAAAAAATGAAATCACAGCGCATGCAGTTGCAGCAAGTGTAATTGTACCGGGTGTTCAAACAATATTGGAAATCGGCGGTCAGGATAGTAAGATTATTATACTCCGTGACGGTATTGTTACGGATTTTGCTATGAATACGGTTTGTGCTGCCGGAACAGGAAGCTTTTTAGACCATCAGGCTTCAAGATTGGGTGTCCCGATAGAGGAGTTTGGGGCGACCGCTTTGAGATCGTCCAATCCTGCAAGAATTGCCGGACGCTGTGGTGTTTTTGCCGAAAGTGATTTGATTCATAAACAGCAGCTGGGTTATCCTGTAGAAGATTTATTGTACGGATTGTGCCAGGCTTTAGTTAGAAATTATCTTAGCAATTTGGCTTTAGGCAAAGAACTTTTACCTGTATTTTCTTTTCAGGGCGGTGTTGCAAGCAATACCGGTATGGTAAAAGCTTTTGAGGAAGCTTTGAATGCTGAAATTGTTGTTCCTGAA
>JAFUUT010000121.1 GCA_017477685.1 bacterium
TAATATAAGCGGCGAAGATGTATGCTGGGATATGATCCGCCTTGCATTTTCAACCATTGCCGATACCGTCATCATTCCTCTTCAGGACGTACTTAAACTTGATGCCTCCGCAAGAATGAACACTCCAGGTGTAAGCACAGGAAACTGGCAGTTCCGCTATACTTCCGATATGCTCACCGAAGAATCCGCAAAAGGACTTGCATATTTTTCAAAACTTTTCAACAGGAATAATTGATAATCGTAAATTATCGGAAAGGAAATATCTTGGATACGGAAACTTTTTGCTCATCATGTGTAAATTACTGTTACGACGAGGATATAGGTTTTTCCGAGTGCATCGCAAATTTTGACGAAGATGAATATGAACGCTTTATGCGTGATACCCATTCGGTATGCCCGTATTACCGCCCGAATGACGAATATGCGGTAGTCCGCAGACAAATTTAAAATATAAAAATACCCTCAAAGTCCTACACACTTTGAGGGATTTTTTTTATTATATTCATTATACAATATGACCGCTGTCTTAATAAAATATGCAGTTTTTTTCATAGAATTTATTTTATACTTCACAGTATAGAAAGCAATAAAAGAATGTAACAAATTTGTAGAGTATGTTACATTTAATTATTTTATACCCAGTTGAAGTAATTGATATAAGGCAAAAAATATACTATGGTAATATTATACAAAATTTTATCTAAAATTTCAAGTATTATTTAAAATTTACAAAATACCGTAATATGTAAGTGTTTTCAACACAGAACAAATGTAACATACTCTACAATTATGTTACATTTAAAGCATAAGCAGACGAAAGGGAGGGAATATAATGGGAACAACAGAACCTATAAGAAATAAAAAAGATATAAGCAAAATGAGAGAATACTATTTAAAAAAAGGCAGTTACAGAAATTTTTTGATGATCAGCTTCGGTCTTAATACCGGTCTTAGAATATGTGATATATTGCGCTTGAAAACAGAAGATGTTTTTGATTTTAAGAAAAGAGTTATAAAAGAACACATTCAGCTCAAAGAAATAAAGACAGGTAAAACAATAACCATAAAAATAAATACGTCTTTGAAACGGGATATAAAGACTTATTTTAAAGCATATGGAAAGATCAGCGGAAGATTTTTGTTTCAGAGCCAAAAAGGAAAAGAGGCTATATCAAGAATACAGGCATACAGAATAATAAGAGAAGCTGCCGAAAACTGCAATGTGGAGGGAAATATCAGCTGTCATTCTTTGCGTAAGACCTTTGGTTATTTCGCATGGAAAAGCGGAGTGCAGCCCGTTCTACTTATGAATATGTTCAATCATTCAAGTTTTGAAATAACGAAAAGATACCTCGGAATAGGACAAGATGAAAGGGATTCGGTATATATGAGATTATCTTATTAGATATTGTACATTTTTGATATTCGCTCTTTTGATAAAACACAATTAAAGGGAGGTTTTATGGATATTGATAACCTGAAAGATTTGATTTTATCTGAACTAAAAGAACGAAATTTAGTTGATGTAACTGAAGAAATAGAATGAGAAGAAGAAACTCTTAATTTGCAAAATAAAAGGGTTCATACATTTTACAATTGGATAATTGATCAATATTAGGATGGTGATTATAATGAAAAAAAAGATATATATTTTTTTAGCAATATTATTAACTTTAAATTTTAGTGGTTGTTCTCAATCCTCTAAAGTCACAAATTCATCGGAAGACGTTACAATCGGCGTTTCTGAAGAAATAATCTCAGAAGAAAATCTTTCGGAAGAAAATTCATCGGAAGACGTTACAATCGGCGTTTCTGGAGAAATAATCTCAGAAGAAAATCTTTCGGAAGAAAAAACTGAAAACAAAGCTGAAATTCCTGAGTTTATTGAGGTAGATGATTATGCTGAACTATATAACAATTTATCAAATGATTATAAAGGATATTTTGGGCAAGGGTATATTCTTGAATTGCAAACAAAACAAATTGTAGATCATTATAAATACAGTAATTCATTTTCGGAAGCAATTGGACAGCCGCCAGATAAATTTTATTATATTGAATGTACGGATTCGTATAATAATAATTACTATTTGTGGATTCCATATGAACTATACGAAGAACTCAATATAAGAACAGTTGGTAAAGGTGAAAGAGTTGGAAAAATAAAATGCAAAGCTGAATTTTATCCTAATTTGTTGAATAACTTATCCGTGCATGAAGAGCCTATGTTTATCTTAGACTTCAAACTATTGGAAGTTATTGATTTTGAGACAGAACAATAACTTTTATAATAAAACAAAACGCTTGAATACAACATTTTTAAGTGGGGGATAATTATGAACATTTCAAGAAAATTCTATATAATGCGTGCTAATAAAAATAGTGAAGATCTATTTATACGCAAAAATATTGTTGGTATAGGATGGAGCAATGTAAGCGATCAATCATCCCCTGTCTTTTCAATGAATCAGTATTCATGATACAATTATTGAAAATAATTGTATGGAGTGTGAAACATATGAACAAGATACGAGAAACAAAAAGATGCATTAATCTAAAAAATTGGAAA
>JAFUUT010000122.1 GCA_017477685.1 bacterium
TGATGTTACGGTATTTATATCCGTATTTATAATTGGTGTACTTATCATATTGGGCTTTGCAAAGATTCTTTCTCCAAATGTAGATGTAGGTATTGCCAATGATGAAGAATATAAGTATGAAGAAAACACTTCTCAAAGTGTAATCGATGAACGTTTGAGAAAGCTTCAGCTTGAGGATTTTGCCCGCAGGAATTCTGATGAAGATATGTTCACTCCTGAACTTGATGAAAAAGTTGTGCTGCCAAAACAACTGCATAAAACTGTTGGTGAAATGGAAGCTGAAATGCTTAATAAAAAACTCCACGAACAAAAAGTTGAAGAGCCGAAAGTAGAAGAAAAAATCGAAGTAGTTGAAAACAGCCCTGAACTTGTTATGCATAATAGTGCAAATATTAAGGCCCGTGTAGTCGTTGGATATTATGCAACGGAAAAGCAGGCTGAAGTTGCAAAATCTATTATTCAAGATGCAGGTCTCGGGGTAACTCCGATGGTTAAGGATATGGGGACTTATTTTACTCTGCAGGTCGGTTCATACTCATCTAAAGATAAAGCACAGCAGGCGGCCAATAATTTGCTTAAGAATAACTTCCCGGCAAGAGTTGTAGTGGAATAATAAAATGATTGACAATATTATTTAGCTATATAAATAGCATAATGAAAGGAAGATCTAAAATGAAAAGATTTTGTTTGTGTATGTTTATATTTTTGATAATTTCTGTTCCTGCATATGCTGTGGGTATGAAAAGTACAATGAATGCAGTTATGGAAGGTTGGATTGGGGAAAATATTGATTCTGTAATTAGTGTATGGGGATATCCTACATCTGAACAAGATATTGCTGGGCATAAGTTGTATATATGGAGTGAAGGTCAGTCTATCAGTGAAAATATTTGGGGAACAGCATTGATTAACCAAGATGTATGTACTCGAACTTTTGAGGTCAGTAATAGTGGTATTATTACAAATTATAATTGGAAGGGTACAGAATGCCCAGTATTTCGTTTTACAGGTAAAAAATGGATAAATCCACACGCGTCTTATTAAAATAAGCATGTAGTTTGTCGATTTTTACAGGTCGGTTCATACTCATCTAAAGATAAAGTCTGTAGGTCAGGCTTTCAGCCTGACATTTGTTGTTTTTTCTCCTTTGTTATCATATTTATAACAAATTATTTCAACTTTTTATATGACGTAAAATGAACAAAACTGTGTTTTAATCGTTTTATGTTATAAAGGATGGAAAGTTGTAATTTGAGTATTTATAAAAAAATTTTTGTATATTTAATGGTGGCATCTATGCTGAGCAGCGGGTGTGCCTTTGCTATCGGGGATAAGAAAAAAAATAATAATAGTACCTCTTTGCTTAAAATCAGTTCTCCTGATTCAAAAGTAAAGAAGGGTGCAGTTTTAAGTTTGAACGATTGTATTGCGATAGCTTTGAATAATAGTCCGGCTATTAAAAATGCAGGATACAACTATGGGATATCAAAGGCCGATGTCGGTCTTGCACGTTCTGAATTTTTCCCGACAATAGGTGTAGGTACTGGATATAATTATACTGATACTCATACAAAAAGATACAATACTGATTCCAAAATTTATAACTTGAATGCATCTTTGAATATGCTGTTGTTTGATTTCGGGAAAACTAATGCAAGAATAAGTATGCAAAAGTTTTATTTGATAGCTGATGAATATAATTTTGCAAATACGGTAAGAGAAATTACATTTGATGTTAAGCAAAGATATTTCCAAGTTCTTGCTGCTCGTGCTACGGTTTTGATTAATAAAGCTTATGTTGATATAAACGAGAGAAACTATGTGCGGACAAAAGCATATTATGATGAGGGTTTAAAATCAAAAATTGACTTAGTTAATGCTGAAGTTACATTGAGTGATTCAAAGATAGGACTTGTCCAGTCAGAAAATACATATCAAAATACTTTAATCAACTTGAATAATGCGATGTATTTGACAAATGCTCCGTCATATGAGATTGAGGGCGGGGATGGTTTTAATATTCAGGATAATGTGGCATCCGTTGATTTGGATAAGTTTATAGAAAATGCCCAAAAAGAAGAAGAATATGTTCTGCCGGTCAATGTTACGGATGCAAAGTTGACATCATCTATTGAAAAATTGGAAGTATTTACAAGTTATAAAGTGGAAAAATTCCCATATACATATGAAGAATGTATAAAAATAGCAGATAAACACAGAGCAGACATAAAAGCATATACTGCGACAGTGGATGCTTTGAATGAGAATTTACTCTATGTGAAACGTAATTTTTATCCCGCAATTACAGGCTCTGCGGGGTACGGTTACAGAGATACTCAAAGTACAAATTCATTAAGTCTTGGTTTAAATCTATCAAGTTCTCTGAATATAATGGGACAAAAAAATCAAGTTGACATTGCAAAATATCATTTGGAAATTGCAAAAAATTCTTTGGATCAATTGATAAAAGATGTGTATTTCGATATTCAAAATGCTTATATTGATATGATTCAACTTGAAAAACAAATACCTTTACAGGAGGTTAAAGTTCGTCAAACATTAGAAAATTATGAACTAGCCGAAGGCAGATATTATGTCGGCTTAGGAGATTACATAGAGCTGCAGGATGCAAAAGTGAATTACAACAACGCACAGAGAGCATATATTGAAACTATTTATAAATATAATGTAGCAAGGGCAAATTTGGAAAGTGTGATTGCTCTGCGGCAGAAGGTTACAATAACATTTGAGGATTAGATAAAAGGAAGAAAAAAATAATACTAAACTTGAAAAATCTTTTAAATTTAATAAAAAAATGATAATAGCAGCGGCTGCGGTTTTGGTTCTGGGCTGCGGAGCTTATATGTATATGCACAAGAATAAAGTGCATTATGAAACACAAGAGGTTAATCGTTGTACAATAACTCAGGTTGTTGAAGCATCAGGTACAATTAATCCTGTAAATATTGTCAGTGTCGGTTCAACAGTGTCAGGTTTGATGAAAGAAATTTATGTCGATTATAATTCCGAAGTCAAAAAAGGCCAGCTGCTTGCACAAATAGACCCTGCAAATTTCCAGGCATCAGTTGACCAAAATATGGCACAAATAAGTAATGCCGAAGCTAATATGGCAAGACTTCAAGCCGAAATGGTTTATGCGGAAAAAACATATAATCGTTATAAAAATTTGTATGCAAAAAACTTTATAGCCCGCAGTGAACTGGATCAGGCTGAGAGTGATTATTTAGCAAAAAAAGCTTCAATTGGTGCGCAGAGAGCATCTATTGCCCAAGCAAGAGCAAATTTGAATACTTCAATGACCAATTTAGGGTATACAAAAATTACTGCGCCTGTTGACGGGACAATTATAAAACGTGCAATAGATGTAGGGCAGCCGGTTGCTGCTAGTTTTCAGGCTCCGGAGTTATTTACAATTGCTCAAGATTTAAGGCAAATGCAAATAGAAGTCAACGTATCAGAAGCTGATATAGGTAAAGTAAAAGCGGGACAAGATGTTGAATATACCCTTGACGGATATCAGGATTCAACTTTCTACGGAAAAGTTACCCAAGTCCGTCTTGATTCGACAACGACTTCAAATGTTGTTACTTATACCGTAATCGTCGGGGTTAGTAATGAAGATTTAAAACTCAAACCGGGTATGACCGCAAATGTTTCTATCATTACAAATAAGAGCGAAAATGTGTTGTGTGTTCCGAGTATTGCACTAAAATACACTCCTGAAGCAGGCGGGCAAAAGTATAAAGAGCAAGGTATATGGATTTTAGAAGACGATAAGCCTGAAAGAATAAATATAAAAGAGGGTGCAAGTGATGATTCTAATGTAGAAATTATCTCTGAAAAAATAAAAGAAGGAGATAAAGTTATTGTAAGTTCTACAGGCGGCGGCAGGGCTTCAAAATCTCAAAGCGGAACAAAACGCCGCGGAGGCCCTCCGGGAATGTTCTAAGGTGATACTTAAAAATAAATGTAATAAAAATAATTGTTGTTAAATTATTATATCTGAACCCAAATGGAGCCGATAAAGGTATTATTATGGAAGATAAATTTGTAAGTTTTAGAGAATTTGAAAAATGTATAAATAAAAAAATTGATTTTCAACGCTGGGAAGCTGAGAGAAAAGCCAAATTATTCGTGATATATTCTTCTATTTTTGTAATGTCGCTGGTAACGATATTTGTTTTACCATTGATAGGATTTATTCCTACGGTATTAGGTATGATATGTCTTTTGGTTTATATTCTTGCATTGATATATGCAATTAGCTGCCCCATATTGCTTAACAAAGATTACAAATCTGAGTTTAAAAAATATTGCAGCAGTGAGGTAAGAAATTTTTTTGATTTTCTCGGTATAAGCAAAAATGGATTGAATAAGCAAATACTCAAGGATAGTAAAATGTTTTCAAACTTTGAAGATGTTGAAGTGGATGATGGTTTTGCCGGTTTTTACCGAGATGTTTGTTATAAAGTTACGGAAATTTCTTTGAAGGATTATTCTATTTTGAAATCAAATAATAAACAAGAGTTTACTGTATTCAAAGGTGTGGTTATCTTATTCGACTCAAACAAAACGATTGCTGCAGATACTATAGTTGCGGCAAAGGGTGATTTTAATGTTTTGAATAAGTTCAATCCCGGCTATTATACTTTATTTTCGCTAATGCCTGCAATTTTAGCAGTAGGTATGGTATTATATGATATAAAAGGTTGGAGTTCAAATTTAGTTTTAGTAATTTTCCTTTTATTTTTATCTTTTGCGTTTTTAATAACAATTGCTTTAGTTACATATTTTGTAAATTTAAATTCAATAAAAAATATTGGAATGAAGCGAGTATATTTGGAAGATGTAAAATTTGATAAAAAATTCAAAGTTTATTCTACAGATCAAGTAGAGTCAAGATACCTGCTTACTACCGCATTTATTGATAGATATAGAAATTTGCAGACTGCTTTCAAGGTTAAAAACATCAGATGTTCAATTTTTAAAAATAAAATAATGTTTGTTATTCCGACTGAGAAGGATTGTTTTGAACTTGCCAGTGTTTACAGACCTATAGGTAAAGAGTTAAAAGTTTTTTATGACCAAGTTAAATCGATACATGATATGATTGATTATTTTAAATTAAATGAAAAGACAGGATTATAGTTATGGCAAAAGGATTTAGAGAAATAAATATTATTCATAGAACTCAAGATGCTAAAAAGTTTGTAAAATCAGTGGCGCAAGATGACGATTTTCAAAAATGGGAGGCTGAAAGAAAATCGAGATTATTCAATTTGTTTTTAAATGAATTGGGAATATTTAGTATTTTTATTTTGGGCTTGCTATTTATTCCGTTTATTACTACTCCTGTTGCAAGAGTGATTTATACACTGCTTAATATTATATTTTTAACATGCTTTATATATCTGCCAACGCGTGCAAATAAAGACTTCAAATCTGAATTCAAAGATTTTTATTGTAAAAAAGTAGAAGATTTCTTTGATCTCACTCATTATGTTAATAGCGGTATTGATAAATATTTTCTAAATGGGTGTAAATTATTCCCTCATATAGAAAAAGTGTATGGTGATGATTGTTATGTGGGCGTATATAATGATGTCCTTTTTCAGGCGGCAGAAGTTAATTTAATTGATGTACGGGAATTGAAAGATGGAAATACCCAAGAATTAAATGTTTTTGAGGGTGTAGTTATTATGTTTGATTCAAATAAGAAAATCGAATCTGACACTATAGTTACCCCAAAGCGTAATTTTTGGATTTTTAATAAATTTAATATGGGAAATATTTTAATTCCTATTATATTTCTATTACTAATTAATATACCTCTTATATCGGATTGTATGCAATATGGCGATTCTGCGGAGTTTATTAAAATAATAATCAATGCTATGATATTGCCTTATATCTGTCTATTTTTAATATTCTTTTTGGTTTCTCTTTTTCTCAACAGATTTACTATTAATGATAAAGATATGGAGCGAGTATATTTGGAAGATGTAAAATTTGATAAAAA
>JAFUUT010000123.1 GCA_017477685.1 bacterium
CCGCAGGTGAAATAAAACCTGTGCCTGATGATAATCCGACATTTGTAAATATTATCCTAAAGCCCGATAAGACTTCCAAATATACAAATGATTTGATGGAGTTTATACCGCTTTTGGAAAATATGTATGATTTAATCGAAGAAGATAAAAATGTCCAATATTTTAATGCAAAAGTTTTTTATTTTAATAAAAGTGTGGATTATTTCAGAGATAAATATGCAAATAAGCCTGAAAGTGAGTATTTGACGTATAAAAGACTTATGGAGTTGAATATTCATTCCAAATCTATAGCTCTGTTACGTGCGGAAGCCGCTAAATATAATCCGTATCTTGCCTACGGAAGTGAAGGTTATATTTATAATCCAAATAATCTTCAAGAACAACTCGGGTATTTGAAAACAGAAATCGAACAAACAATACTGCTTATTCGTGAAGCAAATGAATAAAAAAAATGACTCGATTTTTCGAGTCATTTTTTTTATGTTATTCTACATATTCTTCTAAGCGTTTTTTACGGTTTGGATGACGTAATTTCCTTAGAGCTTTTGCTTCAATCTGTCTGATACGTTCACGTGTAACTCCAAACAATTGACCGACTTCTTCCAATGTTCTTTGTCTGCCATCGTCCATACCAAAACGTAATCTCAATACGTCACGTTCTCTTGGAGAAAGTGTACATAAAACTTCTGCCAAGTCTTCTTTTAACAATTCTGATGCAACCATTTTTACAGGAGCATCTGCTTCCTTATCTTCAATAAAATCGCCCAAACGAGAGTCTTCTTCTTTGCCGATTGGTGTTTCCAATGATAAAGGCTCTTGTGCAATCTTTATAATTTCACGTAATTTTGAAATAGATACGTTCATTTCTGTCGCAAGTTCATCTTCAGTCGGTTTTCTGGATAAATCTTGTGCCAACTTTCTTGTAACTTTTTTCAATTTGTTAATAGTTTCAACCATATGAACAGGGATTCTTATTGTCCTTGCCTGATCTGCGATTGCACGTGTAATCGCCTGTCTAATCCACCATGTTGCATATGTAGAGAATTTGAATCCTCTTTCGTGATCAAATTTTTCTGCTGCACGGATTAAACCAAGATTACCTTCTTGAATCAAGTCTAAGAATAACATTCCGCGTCCGATGTATTTTTTAGCGATACTTACAACTAAACGTAAGTTTGCCTGAACTAATTTTCTTTTTGCGATAGCACCCGGTGTTCCGCCTTCCAATATCTGTCTTGCAAGTTCTATTTCTTCATTCGCAGACAACAATTTTATACGTCCTATCTCACGAAGATATAATCTTACAGGGTCATCTATTGCAACATTCTTAGGAATTTCTAAATCTCTGGGATCAGGTTCGTCAGATGTGTGCATCATATAAATGTCATCTGAAGATACCTTGTCACCAATTTTAGAAGTAACAATGTCTTCAATATTGTCTGTAGAAATATCTACATTCATATAACTCATGTCGCTATCCAGGGTATCTTCGGTAATATCATGTAAATCCATGGAATCTTCTTCTTCAATGCTGATAACTGAAGATCCTGATTGTCTTTTTCTTGTCATCTAATTCATCTCCGATTTTTGTATCTTTTTCTTTATTTTATCTCTTAATTGTATCTGAATTTTAAGAGCTTCAGGGTCGTTGTCATCGATCCCTTTGTACATTTTTTTAATGTGTTCAGTTTCCTCAACATGTTTACACTTATTTATTTTTGCAATTGTTTCTTTGATTATGTTCCCAAAATCTTGTGCATCCAAACCTCGATATGCTTCTGCCATGCTCGCCAGCTCGGGTAAAATAGCTTGTGCTTCAGGGTTTTCGATAAATTCAGTGTATAAATGTTCGATTAATTCTTTCACATTATTTACGGTAAATATTAATTTGTCAATTGTAGATTTTACAATTATTAATATTTCGTTGTCGAATTCCATATCACCTATCATTTCATTAATCTGAGTAAATGATAATGGACTATCAATTACTAGAAAAACGCTCAATAAATTTTTTTGCGCTTTTTCTAAAATTGAGTTACTTTTTGTTACATTCTTAACAATTCTTTCTACTTTTGGTATATTTGCCCTCTCAAATGATTTGATTTCCGTCTTGATTGCAGAAGGGTCTATATCCAGCACCTGAGCTATCATTTCGGTATATTCCGCTTGTATAATTTTGTTTTTAATTTCTGCCAAAACAGGAATTATTGTTGAAATATATTGTGCTTTTTCTTGTGGTGTTTTATATTTGTCTTTTTCTTTTAAAATACTTTCAATTTGAAAATCTATAAATAATGGTGCATTTTGCATATACATTTTATAAGCATCTGCTCCGACAGAGCGGACAAATTCATCAGGGTCTTTGCCTTCCGGAGGTGAAATTACACGTATTTCGCAGGCATATCGTTCACTATTTGAACCTGTTGGCATATAGCTCTCATCAAATTGTTTTATATTCCCAAGACCCGCAAATACCTCTTTAATTACGGAAGCTCCTCTGGTTGTCGCTTTTTGACCGGCGCTATCCGTATCAAAAGACAGGTAAATTCTTCTTGATTTTGTATAGCGTGATAATAATTTGACATGATCCGGAGTTAATGATGTTCCGCAAGATGCAACACAGTTTTCAATTCCATGAGCTTGTGATGAAATAACATCAAAATAGCCTTCCATCAGAATGACCGAATCTTCTTGTTTGATGGCTTCTTTGGCTGTGTATAAACCATACAGCAAGCGGCTTTTATTATATATTAATGAATCAGATGAATTTAAATATTTCGGGGTCTGGTCTTTTTCCAATGAGCGGGCTCCAAATGCGACAAATTGACCGTTTTCATTTTGTATAGGAATAATAATTCTTCCCCTGAATCTGTCAATATATCCGCCTTTTTCACTTTTTAATACCAAACCGGCTTTTTCTAATACATCGTTGGAATAATCTTTTCTAAGTTCATCATAAAGTGTTGTATAAGACTTTGGCGCAACTCCAAGATGAAATTTTTTAATAATATCAGTTCCTATTCCGCGTTTTGTTAAATAATTAAGTGCCATTTCAGAATTTTCAGATTTGTTTCTCAAGAGCAAATCATGATAGAATTCTGCAGCAAGTTCGGTTGCTTTGAGCATTTGTTCTTTTAATTCTTTCGCTGAGCTTGTCCCCTTGTGGGATTTTGGTACTTCAAGTCCGAATTTGTCAGCCAATTCCTCGATAACATCACGAAATTCCATGTTTTTCGTTTTCATGATGAATTTTATTGCATCACCTGCTTCACCGCAGCTAAAACATTTGTATATGCCCATACTCGGGGTAACTGCAAAAGAGGGGTGCTTATCTTTGTGAAAAGGGCATAAACCCCAATATGAGTTGCCTTTGCGTTTTAAAACGACTTGCTCGGATACAACATCGACTATATCCAATCGTTCTTTTATTTGTTGAATTAATTCATCCCACGTGCCAGCCATAATCAAATTGTATCATCAATAAAAACGTAAGTGTATATCTCAAGATGATTTTCGTATATTTATATTACAAACAAGTTTTAAAATTTGAATATAAAACAAAATAAAAAAGGCTGATTATATAACTATCAGCCTTTTAAAATTGTGAGTAAACTTTTTATATATTCAACGTCTATGCGATTGCTGAGAATAAATCTGCAAATGGTCCGTTAGGATCTGCGATTCTTGCTTCTGTTGCTTTTTCTCCTGCAGATGCTAAAGCCGGAAGAGCTTGTTGGCTTACAATATCACCGACACTGGCTACTTGAGCAGGTGTAGCTTTTGTTGTGAAACCAAGAGATGCTAAGATTTTATTTGTATCATCTGCAATAGCTTTAAATTCAATAGTTTTTCCATCTATTTGGCTTAATTTATCTAAATCTGTTCTGTTGATTTGTTTGGCTTCTGTTTTTTCCGGTGAAGTCAAATTAATCGGTTGAGATTTTGTTTTGTCAACCCCTTTTGGATTTACAAAGCATTTTCTAATTGATGTTTGAGGGTTAATGTTTCCGTTTCCGTTTACTCCGTATACCATAGTTCAATCTCCTTTGTTTACTCACTTAATCGAAGTTATTTTAATCATTCATCCTATATTTAGATTTTCCATCCGTATATATATAAAGTATTTCACTTTTAAATAATTGCCTAAAATGAATGAAATGTTAACAAATCTTAACATGTTTTTAAAAAATCTGTAAATTCAATAGGAGAGGGGCTTTTATCTGAAGATAAAAGTGTTAATGTATATTCATTCTTAAAGGTTGAACTATATTCAAATTCAGCTTTAGTACCTAATTTGATAGCTGCTTCATATTTTGTCCAAAATTTGTAAAAATCTTCTGATGTTTTAAAACTCTTGTTATATCTTTTGCTAAGCAGGTTAAGATTAACAGGGCGCATATATTCTAAATCTATTCCGCAAGGTGAATTGTCAAAAACACCAATTACATAATCCGCGCTATGCGCAAGGCTGAAATGTATTTCCCCGTTTTTCAACTTTGGTTTTTTATTATATATGTATATTTGCGGATCTTGTACATTATATATTTTTTTGAATACATTTTTAATTAAAAATCTGCCTGCGCAATGTTGTATAAATCTTTTCGAAGACTTTATTTCATGCGTATCGGCATAATTTGATATTTCTTCTTCGGTATATATTTTAAGTAATTCTGAGATTTTCAAATAAAAAATTTTCACCAGCTATACTCCGCTATCCTCAAGTAAAGGGAATTCAAGTGCCTCAACCGGCTGTACGGCATTACCTGCGATTCCCTGAATAGAACCATACATATCGGTTGTTGCGGAGATTACATTTTGAATTTCTTTTTCCCGTTTTTTCCATATCTTATTCATTGCACGTTTTTCGGATTCCAAATCTGCCTGCATGTTTACAAAAGCATTAACAATAGTTTCTATTTGAAATATAAATTCTGTACTGGTTAAATAGTTGTATAATACTGCACTTTTTTCATGCTTATTTTCCTGCAAACTCTTTGTATCACTGATTTTTATTAATGCTTCCCGTAAAATCCCTGACAGAGCTTTAAATTCTTCGTAGGAACAAATGTAAATACCGTCTTTCATGCCCATTCTTGTCATGTCTTTTGGATATACGGCTGTAACCAGAACTCCGATATCGGCTCCGCGAGATTGGATATCATCTTTGAATTTTGGAATCCAGCTTTCTTGGAATGTTTTGGTTCTTTTGCTTTCATAATATATACAACCGCAATTTTGGCGGTATGTTGTATTTACTATTTGTACCGAATCTGCGCCCATGTCGCCTTTTTTGATTTCTTGTATATCATCAAGTCTGTAGGTTTCTGTAAGGTATTTTTCTATTGCCAGTTCTTGGATTTCTCCTTGAAGCTGCATTGAACCTTGTTCTTGGCGTTTCTTCATTTCTTCTGTTAATGCCATTTGGTCGGCTAGTTGTTTTTTTAGTTCGGCAATTTGGAGTTCGAATTTTTCTTCTGCATTTTTTTGTAATTTTTGTTTTTCTTCTATGAGTCTTTGATTAAATTCCTTTTCGCTTTCTGCCTGAATGGAGTCTTTAAGTTCTTCTTTTTCTCTTTCTAATCGTGCTTTTTCAATTTTTAATTTGTTTAATTCTTTTACTTGTTCTGATTTTTCTTTTAGTTCTTTTTCAAGTTCCGATTTTGCTTCTTCTTGTTCTGAGAGAATTTTTTTGCGTAATTCATCCTCTGCTATCAACTCCTTGAGCGTCTTCGGCTTCGAACTCTGTGCATACAGAGTAGTATGAACTACCATGCTTAATGGCAGCCAGAGCAACAAAATAA
>JAFUUT010000124.1 GCA_017477685.1 bacterium
AATCTTTGTAAATTTTCAATTTTGTCTTATTTTTCTCATTTTTGCAGTAAGTATTTGCATTGCATTTAGTAATGGGTCGATAGTTGTTGAATACGGAGGTGCATATGTAAGATCGTTATTATTAAATGCTTCCACTGTAAGATGCCCTAAAAGTGCTGAAGTAAGCGTGTTTATTCTTTTATCTGCACCAACGGCACCTATTGCTTGCCCGCCTAATAGAAGTCCTGTCACTTTATCAGCTACAACTTTTAATGTTATATCTCCGGCTTCCGGCATATAAGCTACTCTGTCTGTCTTTAGTACTAATGCTGATATTGGCGAAAAGCCTACTTCTTTTGCTTCTTCTTCTGTCAAGCCTGTTTTTGACATTGTTGTATTCAGACATCTTGTTACTGTTGACCCTAAAACTCCTTCAAATTCACAATATTCCCCCGCTGCGTTCATTGCGGCACATCTGCCTTCTTTATTTGCCGTAGAGCCAAGAGGTATCCATACAGGTCTGCCTGATACAATATGTCTTTTTTCTGCACAGTCTCCGCAAGCGTAAATGTCTTCTATTGAGGTATGCATAAGTTTATTAACCTTAATTGCGCCGGTTTGTCCTATTTCAATTCCTGCATCCTGTGCAATTTTTATGTTTGGCTTTACACCTGTGCATAATACGATCATGTCTGTTTCTATCTCTTTCCCGCTTGAAGTTCTTATGATTTTAGCTTCTTTATTTTCACCTGTAATTTCGACAACTTCTTCATTTGTAAAAAATTCAAAATTGCCTATTGATGATGATTCAAGTCTTTTTCTTATAAGGTCGGATATATCATCGTCAAATCCGCCCATAATTTTTTTATTTGATTCAATGACGTTTACTCTTAGGCCGTTTTTTACAAATGCTTCAAGCAGTTCAAGACCGATATATCCGCTTCCTATAATTGTTACGGTACTGCTTTCAAGCATTTTTTTTCGAATATTTATTCCATCTTCAATTTTTCTAAGAGTGTATATATTTTCATATTTGTGTATACCTTTAATTTCAGGCACTATCGCATTTGCACCCGTAGCAATAATCAGTTTGTCGTATTTTACAACTTCCGCATCTGTGTCTCTGGCTATCAGTATATCTTTTTGTACCGGTAATATCTTTTCAACTCTTGATTTTAAATATACGTCTATCCCGCTTGCCGCGAATTCTTCTACAGATCTGACAAGAAGTGTCTTATAATCTTCAAAGTTGCCTTCTATATAGTATGGCAAACCACATGAGGAATACGAAACATGCGTATCTTCAGTATATATTTTTACATTTGCTTCTGGCTGTACTCTTTTAGCCTTTGCTGCCGCTTTTGCTCCCGCTGCGACACCGCCTATTATAACTATATCCATACAAGTAATTTAACAGGCAGAAAAATCTTTTTTATCCCACAGCAGGCTAATTTTCGCAGTATGAATTTAAAATTCTTTGCCGGATTAGATTTACATACATGTCAGAGATTTCTTTTATTTCCTCTGCTTCTGAAATCAATTTATTTAATTCATTTTTTATATCTTCTTTACGTATGCGTTCTCTCGACATTTATACACCCCGAATAGACTACATGAATTTATACGGTATATATAGTCAAAATCTTTAGCACTTATTAAGAAATATTAATTTTCGTTGTATACTAATTTTTTTCTGTAATGCCACTGAATAAGGGTTAAAATTAGTATTATTATAAACAAAATGTAGGAAATAGCACTCGCCCTACCAACATTAAAATATTCAAAAGCATTTTTATAGATAGCATAAACAAGCACATTTGTAGAATCATAAGGACCGCCTTCTGTCATAAGGTAAATCAAATCAAATACTTGAAATGAAGATATGGCAGTTATAATCACGACAAAGAATACAGTTGGAGACAGAAGCGGGATTGTTATGTTTTTAAAGGTCTGAATTGCGTTTGCGCCGTCTATTTTAGCCGACTCATACAAATCTTGCGGCACGGATGCAAATCCTGACAAAAATATAATCATATTGTACCCTATTAATTTCCATACGGATACTATTATAAGTGCAGGCATAGCATATTTTGCATCATATAGCCAATTTATATGCATATGAAGTATTTGATTTAGAAATCCAATATTGGGATCAAAAATCCATGCCCAAATAATTCCTACTACTATCATTGGTGTGATATAAGGTAAAAAATAGGTGCATTTATAAAATTCGCAGCCGGAAATTTTTGAGTTCATTATAGATGCGAGTATAAGCGGAATTATTACTCCAAATACGGAAGTAGCTGCTGCAAATACTATGGTGTTTGCTAGTATTTTCCAAAAAATCTGCTGGTTAAAAATTTCTTTATAATTGTCTAATCCCGCAAAAGTTGGAGAATTAAGCAAATCCCAATGAGCAAAGCTCAAACCAAAAGAGCATATTATTGGTATTATTATGAAGATAAGTATGCCAATTACAGCCGGAAGTATAAATAGCCAAGCTACAGTGCTCTCTTTATTTAAAAGTATGTTTAGCATCTTTTTCATGATATGATTTAATTATAAAATAAAGGGGATATATTATGCAAAAATATGAACATTCTTTCGGTAAAAATGACATTCGCGGCATTTATGGGGAGGATATAACTGAGGAGTTATTTTATAATATCGGCCTAAGCTATGCAAAGTGGTTGAGTATTCAAAATGTGAAAAGACCGCATGATCTGCGTATAAGTGTTTGTATGGATGCAAGACTGCATTCCCCTTCTTTAAAAATTGCTCTAATAAATGGTTTAGAAAGTGCAGGAGTTGAATATATAGAAGATTTTGGTATTGCGCCTACTCCTATCGGGTATTATTCAGAATTCGTTCACAATTTGGACGGAGCGATGATTATTACGGCAAGTCACAATCCAAGTGAATATAACGGATTGAAGATGACTTTCAATCATCAAACCTTAAATGAGGCTCAAATTCAAGAAGTTAAAGAATACACATTTAATAATTGGGTTTCAGCTCCTGAAAGTTTTAACATGAAAAAATATGCAACAAGTATTATACCGGATTATATAACTGACATGTTTTCCCGCTTTGGAGATTTGGGAAAGGGTATTAAAATAGTTGTTGATAGTGCAAACGGGACTGCAGGGGTTGTAGCGCCGGAATTGTACAGAAAACTCGGAGCTGAAGTTGTGGAACTTTTTTCTGAACCTGACGGTAATTTCCCAAATCATCACCCTAATCCAAGTTCTTTTTCAACTTTAAAATCGATATGTGAAGCTGTAGTAAAAGAAAAGGCAGATTTTGGTATTGCTTTTGACGGAGATAGTGACAGGATTGGTATCATTGATTCTAATGGAAACCCGCTTACCGGCGATAAATTGTTACTTATCTATGCTTTGGACATGATAAAAGATCGTGGTTCGGATGTTAAGGTAGTTTCCGAAGTAAAATGTTCACAGGTTCTTTATGATGCTATAAACCAAACCGGTGCGACCGCTATTATGTGCAAAACAGGACATGGATATATTAAAGAAAAAATGAAAGAAACAGGTGCACTGCTTGGTGGTGAAATGAGCGGACATACTTTTTTCAAGGATAGATATTATGGTTATGACGATGCAGTGTATGCAGGGTGCCGCATGCTGGAAATTGTTTCTAAAAACAGAAAATTAAATCCAAAATTCAATATTGCTGATGTTCTTGAACCTTTTAGCCATGTATTTACAAGTGATGAAGTTCGTTATCCTTGTCCGAACAACAGAAAAAAAGAGACATTGGAATTTGTAAAATCATTTGTAAAGTCTAATCCGACTGCTTTTGGTTCAGAAATAAAAGATATTGTTACCTTAGACGGTATGAGGATTATTTTTGAGGGGGGATTTGATCTAATCAGGCAAAGTAATACCGAACCTGTATTTACTCTGCGTTTTGAGGCTTCTAACAAGGAAGAATGCGATAGATTTAAAGATACAATGATAAATTGTCTTGATAACTTTCTAAAACTTAATGTATAGAGGTTTGTATGAATAAGGGTAAGCTGCGCCAAGCGTATACTATGTTTTATGCTCAAGAGGCAAGTAAGATTATAGATGATTATTATGAACAAATCGAACAATCCGGAGCTTATGAGGGGAAATTTAGTGAAGGTTATAAGACTTATACGATGTTTCTTCTGTTTTCTTTCATTATTGCCTTTGTTTGTGCACTATTGAAGTTATTTTATATAACTCTCCCTCTTATGGTTTTGTTTTTTATAATGGTAGTTTTTATGCCTAAAAAGTTTAAAGATGAAGCTGCTGAATTCAATAAAAACCCCAAAAGCCACCCGACAAATAAAGATGATTATCGACATCTTTTTGATAGAGAAATCGCACTAAAAGAATTACTGATGAATAAATTTTTGGCAATTTTTGGAAATTTTATCTGGACTAAAGGTCATTCATTTGTCGATATACAAAACTTGGTTATATTACCTGATAATTTGTCATTTGACACTGATGATTCTATAAGAGGTGAATATGAAGACGTAAAAGTAAAAATGACAGAAGTATATTTCGGTTGGAATGCAATATTCAGAACGATTTTAAATCATATAAAAAACTTAGACGCACTCAAGAATATTTATATTGTAGTTTTTCTTGTTGTTGCTCTTTTTGCTATTCTGCCTATCTCAAATGATATAAAAACATCATTGTTTTGGAGTTGTAGCGCATTTTTTATGCTTATATGGATAATGGGATTTTCTACCCCATTAATTATTTTGTTACTATATCTATTTAATCGTAGAAATCGTGGACTTATCGTCAAAATGTCTATGCCAAAGGCTTTTGATGGAGAAATAATTGTATTTGAAAAAGGCAAAACAAATAGGACTGTTAATAAAAAATTGATAAAAAATCATACAAAAGTTGAGCTTGAAGATGTTGAATTTAATAAAAAATATGCGGTATATGCATCCTCGAACCAAATTGAGGCAAGATATGTGCTTACAACAGCTTTAATTGAAAGAATTCAAAATATAAAATTCAAATTTAATGCTGAATACATACGTTTTATATTTAGAAACCACAGCATTACTATGTTTATAAGGACTCATAACGATTTGTTCAGACTTGTAAAAAAAGATAAGAAAACTGACATGAGCGAATTTAGTGTTTTATTTGAGGAAATATATTCAGTATTATCATTAGTTGATGTTTTAAAGCTGAATATTAATACGGGTTTATAGCTGCAAAAAGGGTGCATATTAGGCACCCCTTTGGTATTATTTATTGTATTCACTAAACTCTTTTGCTTCTTTACGCCATTCATCTTCCGTTATACTGAATGCATGGCTCCAAAACTTTTCAAGGGCATATGTTTCGCGTTCTTCTTTATGTAATATGTGTACTACAACATCGCCGTAATCAAGCAAGTTCCAGCGGTTTTTTAAATCTCTTTCGCTTCTGACCGGCAATCTTTTAAATATATTTTTAACCTTATCTTTTGTATTTTCGAGCAAAGCTTTTACTTGAGGTGTAGAATCGCCTGACGCGATTACAAAGTAGTCTGCAAGCGAAGATACGTTACTAATATTTAAAATAGTTATTTCTTTTGCCAGTTTATCATCTAAAAATTGCGCAATTGCACAAGCCAGCTTATGGGAATTGATTTCTTGTTCCAATGTAATTTTCCCCCGATTACTCAATCATGTCTACGCGTCTTTTGTGACGTCCGCCTTCAAATCCTGTTTTTAGCCATACATCAACAATATCAAGCGCCAAATGTTCCCCGATAACACGTGAGCCCAGACATAAAATATTAGCATTGTTGTGAGCTCTTGAAACTCGTGCGGTGTATGTATCACCGCATAACGCTGCACGTATTCCGTGTACCTTGTTTGCGGCTATCGATACCCCAACACCGGTACCACAAATTAAAATTCCGCGATTTGCGCTATGGTTTGCAACTTTTTCTGCAACTTTTTTCGCTATAACCGGATAATCACAAGATTCCGGAGTGTAGGTTCCAAGATCTTCAAACTCAATCTCTCTTATTTTAAGATAATCCATAATTGCCTCTTTGTATTGTAATCCTGCGTGATCACAACCAATTGCAACTTTTAACTTTTCCATAAACACTCCTTACTAAACTGAATTTCTACAAAACTATTTTATATGAATTTTTATCAAATGTAAATCCCAAAATAAAAAGAGGCATATACTTGCCTCTTATAAAATGGAGTTTAATACTTAATAATTTTTTATGAGCCGCTTACCAGTTGCAGCGCCTGTTGCAGCAAATCTTTATTAGACGATATTATCTTATTTACTACTTCCATTTGCTGTTTTGCCATCTGGTAGTATGAAACATTTGCCTTTAAATCGGAGTTAGAAAGCTCTAACAAGCCTGAACGAATTTCACCTATGCCCAAGACAGGCTTTCCGGATTCTTCTGTTTCTAAGAATTGTCCGTCTTTAAATTCATACAAACCTGATGGGTTATGGAAATTTCTTGTTGTAATTCTGTACAGCGGTACTACTTTTTTGCCGTTTTCCGCTTTACCGACAATAGTTCCGTCATTTTTTATTTCATACTCATCATATTTGCCAAGAAATTTGCCGTTATTTGGGTCAATCCACATTTTTATTGTCGTTGTAGGAATATCAAGTGAACCGCCTTTTATTGCTGTTTCTTGGTATAAATCCGCACTTACAGGTCTTGTACCTTGCATTATTTCGCCTTTATCGTTTAGAATATAGCCTTGAACGGTGTTTCCATTAGGGGCCCTATATACACCTTCGCCGTCAAACGTAAATTCTCCCAGTCTTGTGTATACACTTCGACCTTCAGCAGTTTTTGTCAGGAAAAATCCTTTACCTTCAAGATATACATTATCTTTTGATGTACCCGGTGTAGATTTCCCTTGGCCGTTGTTTTTTTCAAAATCATCAACAATAGCTCCATTTAAAAAGGTTTTAAAGTTTACCTTTTTTTCTCTGTAGCCAGGAGTGTACACGTTTGTCATGTTTTCAGAAAGTACATCAATCCAGTTTACTGTTGCATATTGTGTATTCAATGCTGTTATAAAAGCATCATTCATATTTATTCTCCTTGTTGTTGTTCATTTCTTCTGCGTTTATTTTGCTCTTTGCTGCTGTTTGAATATGATAATTCTGTATATGGCAGATTTTTTTCATCGAATGAATTTCTAAGCATGTCAATATTTTGTCTTAAAAATTGCTCTACGGCCTTATCACCTGGGATAAAGTTCGCAGATAAAGAGCCATTTTGGTTTACACGCAAAATAACTGCCACATTTTGATCAAAGTCAATTCTTATCGGTTGATTATTTTGCCTTGCTTCATTCAAGGCATTTAGTAGTGTTTGTGAAACTTGATAGCTTTGGTGTACTTCTCTTGCATTCGCACCCGAATTAAGCATATTTTGCGCCTGTGCTACAATGTTTTGAGTGCTTATATCATTTGAATTTGCCAAATCTATAAAGAATTTTGCATCTGCTTCATTCATGGAAAGAGAAAACTTATTTTCGCCATTTGTGCAGCTCCAATCAAATAGCTTACCGTTAACATTTGCCATTTGTTCAATATCATCGACCAGCATTTGATTAATATCGGAAAAAGAGCCGATGTTAATATTATTCATCGTCAAATTTGCAGATAAGGTAATATCGT
>JAFUUT010000125.1 GCA_017477685.1 bacterium
AATCTGTATTTCATTTTGGAAAGATTCATTTATTGCTGTTCCGATAATTACGTCAGCATCATCTTTTACAACATTGTTAATAACGCTTGTAGCATCATTGATTTCATACAATGTCATATTAGAACTTCCCGTAATGTTAACGATAATTCCGCTTGCACCGTCAATAGATGATTCCAAAAGTTTGGAATTGATAGCCATTTCTGCGGCTTTGATTGCCCTTCCTTCGCCTTGAGCTCTGCCGATACCCATCAATGCTGTGCCTGAATTCTTAACGACTTTTTTGACATCTGCAAAGTCGATATTTATCATTCCAGGAATCGTAATGATATCTGAAAGGCCTTGAATACCTCTGTATAGTACTTCATCTGTTACACAAAATGCTTCTCTTACTCCGATTTGTCTTTCAACAACTTGTAAAAGTTTATCGTTTGGAACAACAAGAATAGCATCTACGTATTTTTTTAATTTTTCAATGCCTTCTTCCGCTTGGGTCATTCTTTTTTTACCTTCCCATATGAATGGTTTTGTAACAAAGGCAATTGTCAAAATTCCTAAATCTTGTGCAACTTGAGCAACAACAGGAGCCGCGCCTGTTCCTGTTCCACCGCCCATACCTGCTGTTATAAATAACATATCAGTATTTTCCAAAGCTTTAGTTATCTCATCTTTAACTTCCGTTGCGGCTCTCTCACCTACAATCGGATCTCCGCCGGAGCCTAACCCTCTTGTAGTTTCAACACCGAGCTGAAGTCTGTTTTGAACTTCACTGCAATTCATAACTTGCAAATCTGTGTTCATTAACCAAAAATCAACACCTGCAAGTTTTGCTTTATACATTCTGTTTACGGCATTTCCGCCGCCGCCGCCGACTCCGACAACTTTAATTCTGGTCGGATTTATTCCGGAACGGCCTGTATCTCCATAGTTCGAAATTATATTTTCCATTGTGCCTCCTAATTTAATGATATTATATAACAAAAAATTCTTATTTCACATTTTTTGAATTTTTCGTAATATAAACGAGGCAAATGAAAACTATGCAATTACATTAAGCTTGCTGCCGACACCTTGAGCCCTGAAATTTTGAGCCTGTGCTTTGATTTGCTGCGCTTGAAAAGCGACCTTGTAATCCTGAGCTGACGGATCTGACGGCGCCATTGCCGCTCTAATCACTACATTGGCGTGATCAATAGTCTTTTGCGGATTGTTTTTATCTAAAGTCGGCATCTGTATAGGTACGTGGCCTGATACAGGTATCCCTTCAGAATTTCTTTCAATTGAAATCGCACCTGCAAATGCACCGCCTGCAGCTTTGTGAGCCATTTCATGAGCATAAATCTCATTGTAATTTTTTCTGATTAAATCTTGTTTACTAATTCCAAAAACTTTCATCACACACTCCTGCTACATATATAGCAGAAACAAGCAATTTTGTCAAGGGTGCAATACTTTAATTTTAAAATATTTTAGTACAAGCCCATTTCTATAATTTTTTTGCAAATTCTTACAGTGTTTAGTGCTGCACCGATTCTGAGGTTGTCTGCAACACACCATAATGAAATTCCGTTATCAAAAGCCAAATTCTTTCTGATTCTGCCGACATAAACAGGGTCTACGCCGCTTGAATCTTTTGTTGTCGGGTATTCATAATTGTCAGGATTGTCTATAACTTCAACACCATATGTATTTTTTAAGATTTCACGAACCTCGTCAGGAGTTGTTTTAATTTCAAATTCTATATCTACAGCTTCCGAGTGGCTGTTAAAAACAGGAACTCTTGCAGCAGTGCAAGAAATTGGCAAATTCGGATCAAGATGAAGAATTTTCTTTGTTTCATTTACGACTTTCATTTCTTCTTTTGTGTACCCGTTAGAGGTGAACACATCTATTTGAGGCAATACGTTGAATGCGATTTCTTTTTTGAAAGCTTCCGGAGTGAAGTTTTCACCGTTTAGCTTTGCACGAGTATTTGCTTCAAGCTCGTTTATTGCTTTTAAGCCTGCACCGGACACCGCTTGATATGTAGAAACAATCAGGCGTTTAATTTTAAATTTTTCGTTTAACGGTTTTAAAACAAGCATTAGCTGCGAAGTTGAACAATTAGGATTTGCCACAATGCCGTGATGTTTACGTAAATCTTCATCATTAACCCCTGCAATAACCAATGGTACATCTTCTTCCATTCTGAAAGCGGAAGAATTGTCAATCAATACTCCGCCGCGTTTTACGATTTCCGGCGCAAAATGCTGCGAAGTAGAACCTCCCGCAGAAGCTAATACAATATTAACTCCGTCAAAACTCTCAGGTTTTGCTTCTTCTACTGTGTATTCCTTACCCTGAAATTCTATTTTTTTACCTGCGCTTTTTGCACTTGATAAAAATTTTATATTATTAAATTCAACATTTAATTCATCGACTATCTTTGTAATTTCTCGTCCTACAACGCCTGTAGCACCTAAAATTGCAATATTTGCTTTTTCTTTTGTCATATTTATATCCCTTATAAAACTCGTGTACTTACTTATATTAACTCACATGTATAGAAAACGTCAAGGTGGTTGTCAGGCTAAAGCCCCACCTGCATCAGCATCTTACATGTATAGAAAACGCCAAGGTACTAGTATTAGTCAGGCTAAAGCCTGACCTACATTTACATCTTACATGTATAGAAAATGCCAAAGCACCAGTATTAGTCAGGCTAAAGCCTGACTAACTGCTACTACATCCTGCATCCTTAAATTTTAATAATCAAATTTAAAATTGTTTTCTTTAAAATGCCCGAAACATCCGCTGCCATCGTAGCCAAATTCCATACAATGCTCAAACCTATTTTCAATAGCTTCTTCTTTAGATGAATATCCTCCGCATTCATTTTTTGAGAAGCATTCCGGTGTCAGGTTTGAGTCATTTATACTCCCGTTGTAGAATATATCTAATGTCCATATATCACGTCCGCCCCTGTTTGGTCCTTTAGCGCCGTTTACATCTACTGTTAAAATTGCAGGCCTCCATGCCTCTGGAGGAATAATTCTTATTGCATAACCGTGATCAAGTATAAATTGAGGTCCCCAGCTTGCGTTAGTTGTACTTTCTTTATCTAAAACTTTTGCGGTTACGGAATAACAATTATTGTCATTATCCATAGAATCGCCGCATACAAGTGCAACTTTAAGATGTTTCATTACAAAATCTTTAACATCGTTTTCGCAATTCTCTTCAAAACTTTCACAATACATAGGGGTGTCATATAATTCATCTGCGTGATGTTCTGCCATATAATTCTCTATAGCTAGTGACATCATTGAATAAAAGTGTTTAGTTTGGGTTTCTAAAGTCTTTTTTTCATAATGTTTGACCAAATTAGGCAAAGCCATTACCGCAACGACTCCGATAACTGTCAATGTAATTAGTACCTCTGCTAATGTGAATGCTATTCTTTTAATCATATAAAACTCTCCAGTTAAATTTTCATAATATTTCTCTAACATATAATTGTAATAAAATCAATATTTTAATATTGACATTTTGCCAAACATCATTATTATAGAAGTGAAGGTATAATTTAGAGGGTATTGTTATGTCAGGAACAGGTTCATCTATTGTAAATACTATAACATCAGGATTATCAAATACATATGCATATCTTGCATCATTGTATCCGCAAGATGGTGTTACTTATAAAAATATAACCGCAGCACGCAGCGACCAAACTAATTATTTAACATTAAATCAATCTTTTGCATCATATTTACAAAACAATTTTGCATCGTTTGATAAGGATGGTGACGGTAAAATTAGTGCGGATGAAATGGATAAGTTCTCTCAAACTCTTTCTACTGCAGGAGTTTCAAAA
>JAFUUT010000126.1 GCA_017477685.1 bacterium
CTCTATAGTATTTTTAACAACAAACTTTGCACTGACATACTTTGCTGTAGCAAACGAACTTGAAAGTATCAAAGAGCCCTCTTATTTAATCATTGTTCCGGCACAAGGAATGAGTGTACTCACTGCATGGTCTGCACAAACTCTAACCCCTGAAATTATATCAAAAGCACTTATGGATTTTGATATAAAAAATAAAGTTAAAACAAAAAAAATTGTTATACCCGGATTACTTGCAGATATAAAAAATGAACTAAACATAGCATGCCCTGATTTTGAATTTGTAGAAGGAACACGAGAAGCTTCCGACCTTCCTGAATTTGTTAAACAATTAAAATCTACTTAATCATTAATACTACGACTTCTCCGGCACCCAAATACAGATATATTTTTCCTTTTTTCATCTGAGGCATGTCTGAAATCTTTATCGGAAGGATTTGTCCTTTTTTAAAGCCTTTTGGCATATTAACAACAACATTTGCACCTTTTGCAAAATTCAAATTCCCTATTACAATAACACCTTTCTTTGAATCTGTAAAAGTGTATGCAAAGACTGAGGAATTATTGGCTTTTAATGGGACAAAAGAATTAGAATTCAAAATAGGCAGCAGGCTCTTTTTAACATCATTCGCCAGAATAAAGTCATGCTTTATTTCAATATTGTTCGCTCCGGGTTTTCTGGACAGATTAAAAATATCAATTTTACCCCTGTGCGTAAAGTATATATCATCATCGGTATTTGAAGACGGGGCTTTTCTATTTCCCATAGGATAATTATAATCATCCCCCGTTTGGAACCCGTCAACAAAATATGAATTCAAAGGCAGGGTAGCATTCAGCCATATTATCATGTCGCTAAACTCCGACCCCTTCAACAATATCGGGCTTACCTCATCATGTGTCGTAAAGCTGCCTATGACTGATTTTTTAGGTGCAAAGTTTTTCTAATCCGACAAGGTCGAAGAAACATTGCCGTATAACTCTTTTGCTGTTTCCCAATTTTTTATGTTAAAAAATGAACCATAATACCCGTCAAAACCGCTTTCTAAGAGTTTGTCATACGGAGTATAAACAGCTTCATGTGCAATTGGTTCACTCCATTCCTGAGAAGACTCCGCAAGCCACATAAATTCAGGATCTTTTGATCTTGAATATTCTATAAGTTCACGCCAAAAACTTTTTGTCTTGCAATGAGCCACATCCGCACGTATTCCGTCAAATCCCAAATCCATGACATACTTGACAAAATCCTTATAAAGACTGTATACATTCGGATTTATTCTGTCTTCCGTACCGGTTGCCAACAGTCTTACATCAGTCCAATCTTCAGGCAATACCGGTTCACCTGCAAAATTAGCAACAAACAAATCGGGACGCTGCAAATACAAATCATATGAACCGCATGCCGGAACATCTACAATCAATCTTATACCACGCTTGTGTGCCTCTTTAACAAACCTTTTCACCTGCTGCTCGGGAGTTAATTCAGAATTATTATCAATCAAATCACTATTTATAGATGAGAAATCCGCTGCCGCATACAAACTTCCTGCCGTACCCAAAGCTTTATGCTTGCCTGTCGGGGTAATCGGCAGAACATGAAGGGTATTTACCCCCAAACTTTTTAATTCATCAAGTCTGTCTATCGCATTTAAAAAAGTCCCGCGAATTTCACCATTTTCTTCTTGAATAAAACCATCACCATTCAAATCATTCGAATTGAAAGAACGTATATTCACCTCCATAATAACCGTTTCGTTATTAAGGAACTTAGTTCTTAAATCATTTTTCCAAACAAAATCATCCTGAGAAAATGCGGGAGAACACACTGCAATCAAGCACAACAAAAGTGCAGACTTTTTAATTATATTCATATACAAAGCCTTTACTATTTTTCAACAGGTAATAACAATACTTGACCAATACTTATACGATCAAGGTTGGAAAGGTTATTCGCCTTCATTATATTTTGAGCTCTTTCCGGAGTATATGAGCCGTAATGATGTTTAATAATAGCCTCAACCGTATCACCGTCTTTAATAACATATTTTTTCATAACTGGCGCTTCAGCGCTTTCAGTTTGTTTTTCTTGAGCGGCAGTGCCTGAAACAGTATTTTCCTCTTGAGCCGGCTCATTGTCTTCCTCAGCTGCGACAACACCGGATTCCAAAATAGCTTCTGTCGGAACATCAATCTTTGCAGAAGTCTCAACAGGCGCAGAAAGCTTGTCCGAGGATTCAATTTTCGGCTTCACACCAAAACTTCCTAAAAGCATCATTATCGCAAGTGTAACAATTACACCTAATATAAAACCCTCTATA
>JAFUUT010000127.1 GCA_017477685.1 bacterium
CATCCCGAGTTCTTCTCTATGTTTTTGTACAAATTTTGCTAATGTATTCATACAAAAATGATAGCATAAATTGGCTGATTAACCGAATATTAAGAAATGTTAACATAAATATAAAATAGCTAAAACTTACTTGTAGATTAGCTTTACACCATTTTAAAACATGAAAATTCAATTAACGCATGCAATTTTTGTAAATAAAAATTGTTTATATAGATACAGGGGAAAAATAACGGGGAAAAAATTATGTTTATTAACTATCCATTATCATTTATGAGTTCAACAGGTCACGCAACGAATGCATCATATGCAAATATTCCGTTTAGCGGGGTATTACCGATGATGTATACAAATTTCGGCGGAGATTTGCAAGTTACAAATTGTGATCCATACGGCGGATATAATTTGGGTATATTATTTAACCAATTAGCTGCTCAATCTTGGGGGATGACTTCAATGTATGCAGCTGACCCGATAACTTGCTCTGCAGGTATGGCAGGCGGTGCTCAAATGGCACAGTCATTATTAGCCCCGACATACAATAATTTGGCAAGTCAAAATATAAATTCTGCAAGTCAAACTATTCAATGTGCAAAGACGAAGTTAGAAGCAGAATTGAATAAAGACGGAATTAAAGATGAAGATAAACAAGCAATCCAACAAACTTTAGATAAAATAAAAGAATTGGAAGAAAAATTAAACAAATTGAAAGAATCAACTGATTTGGATCCTCAAACTGCTTATGAACAATCAAAAGAAATTAATAACGAAATAAACAAAACTTTAAGTGATGCACAAAAAGCGGCAGCTGAAAGGGAAGACGGCAAAAAAGCAGAAGAAGCCGACAAAACAGATGATACAAAAACAGGTGATACAAAATCAGATGATACAAAAGCAGATACAAAAACCCAAAGCGATAAAAAGGCTGAGGACGATGATGCAGCACAACCTCAAGGAGTCAAAACAGATGTAGATGAATTTGATATCAATACTCAGGGTTCTATTCAACAACTCCATGATGCAATGTATCAGTGTGGTACTGATGATGCTACTCTCAATGGTATATTAGATACTGTCAACAAGGATAATGTTATGGATTTAATGCTGGGGTGGAATAAATATCATTCAGGTCAAAAAGGTGAATCCTTTATGGATGCGTTTATGTGGGATGCATCTTCAGGATTCTTGGGAATAGGTATGGGTTCAGGTCAGAAAAAGAAGTATGGCTCTCAGATTGCCTTAGCATTAAGACTAAAAGCTGAAGAACTTGGTGTATATGACCAATGTAAAAATGACTTTGATATAATCAATGAGGAAATGGATAGCTGGGTCTATATAAGTAATGATGTTTCCAAAAACTATGATAATATTATAAGAATTATCGGTCAAAAGATGGGAAGCCGTTATAGCGTACCGTCACAAAAATATGTAGCATAAATTAAGTACCCCTGTTGGGGTACTTAATTCAAATAAAGACTTATTTATCAAACAGGTTAGTAAAGTAGTGTAGAAATTTCATCCTGTGATTTATTTTGCAGGATTTTTTTTAATTTTATGGTTTGAAGTGGAAAATTTAGTTGTTTTATGTATATAATTAATGTGCGAGTAAGAAGAAAAGAGGGAGTTATGGGTAAGAGAATCGGAATAGATGTTGGCGGAACAAATGTTAAAATTGCGTTAGTTGAAGATGGAAAAATTATATATTCAAATAGTGTTCCGACATATGCAAAAATGGGCTATGAGTATACCGTAAATAATATTAAGCAAGCTATCGGCGATTTGATGAGAGAAACCGAAACGGATGAACATTCAATTGAGGGAATTGGTTTTGATTTTCCCGGACAAGTTGATTACAAAACGGGTGTTGTAAAGCTTGCTCCTAATATTCCGGGCTGGGTAAATATACCTATTGCAAAAATGATAGAAGATGAATTTCATATTCCGACTAAAATAGATAATGATGTTCGTTGTGCGGCGTTAGGTGAAATGAAGTTTGGGGCAGGTAAGGGCTGTGAAAACTTTATTTGTATTACTGTTGGTACGGGTATTGGCTCAGGAATTGTGATAAACGGTCAAATAGTTCGCGGTGCTTCAAATGCGGCAGGTGAACTGGGACATATAAAACTTCAAATGGAAGATGGTCCGTTGTGCGGCTGTGGTGATAGCGGGTGTTTGGAAGCTTTTGCTTCCGGACCTGCAATTGTTGCTATGGCATATGAATATTTAAAAGGCGGAAAGTCTGCCAAATTCGCTGAAATGGCAGGCGATGGTGATATAACTCCATATATTGTTGCAAAAGCGGCTGAAGCCGGCGACCCTGTGGCTAAAAGGATTTTTGAAATAATCGGATATCGTATAGGTATGGGCTTAACAAGTGTTATAAACCTTTTGAACCCTGAACGTGTTATTATCGGCGGCGGAGTTGCTGAGTGCGGAGATTTGTTATTAGAACCGATAAGAAGAACCGTAAAAGCTCGTGCTATGAAAGTTGCAGGTGAAACAGTTGAAATTGTTCCTGCCCAGCTTGGCAACAGTGCGGGCGTGATTGGCGCAAGTATGCTTATTGATGCATAGTTATTCCATTAAAACCGTATTAAGTGTTTAATTTTTTATTTTTTTGTTTTTTGTGTTAGCATTAAACATAATAAATAAAGGGATATTTTTATGTTTGATAATTTAAGCGAAAAACTTCAAAGTATAATTGCCAACACTCAAGGACGTGAACTTACACAGGATAATATGCAGGATGCGTTAAGAGAAATCCGTCGTGCGTTGCTTGAGGCAGATGTAAATTTACGAGTCGTCAAGGCTTTTATTTCTGCGATAAAGGACAAAGCCGAAGGCGAAAATGTGCTGCAAGGTGTGAATCCGGGTCAGCAGCTTGTAAAAATAGTTAATGATGAGCTTGTAGAGCTCCTTGGCAAGGAACTAAAACCGCTTGACTTATCAGGACATCCTTCAATCATTATGATGCTTGGTTTGCAGGGTTCTGGTAAGACTACATCTTCCGCAAAGCTTGCCGTAAAACTTAAAAAAGAAGGAAAAAATCCTCTATTGGTTGCGTGTGACGTTTATAGGCCTGCTGCAATTTCTCAATTGCAGACACTGGGTAAAGAAATCGGTTGTGAAGTCTTTACAATTCCTGATTCAAAAGATGTTCAGGCAATCGTTCAAGGGGCATTAAATTATTCAAAGGAAAACGGATTCAATGTGTTGATTCTTGATACGGCAGGCCGTTTGCAGATTGATACCGATATGATGGCGGAACTTTTGATTATCGACAGAGTTTTCAGGCCTCATGAAAAACTTCTTGTGATAGATGCTATGACAGGACAGGAAGCTGTCGGAGTTGCAGAAAACTTTGATGCTCAAATCGGTTTAACAGGTTTAGTTTTAACAAAACTTGATGGTGATTCAAGGGGCGGTGCGGCATTATCTGTCGTTCATTGTACAGGAAAGCCTATCAAATTAACCGGTACGGGCGAGAAATTGAATGCGTTAGAAAATTTTTACCCTGAACGTATGGTTACCCGCATTCTGGGTATGGGGGATATTGTTTCTCTGGTTGAAAGAGCGCAAGAGGTTTTCGATGAAAAAGAAGCAATGAAACTTCAGGAAAAAATGCAAAAAGAGGAATTCAGCTATAATGATTTTCTAAATATGCAAAAACAGATGAAAATGTTTGGCTCTATGGATCAGCTTTTGGGTATGATTCCGGGGTTAAATATTAAAAAAGAAGACAGGGAATTGATTTCTCACAAAGGGGAAGAAGAATTTAAAAAAATAGAGGTATTTATACAAAGTATGACTCCTGAGGAACGTGAAAATCCTCAACTTATGAATTCAAGCCGAAAAAGACGTATTGCACAAGGATGCGGTATGGACATGCATACCGTAAATTTGTATGTTAAACAGTTTGAACAAATGCGCCAGATGATGGGCGGTATGAATAAAATGAAAAAAATGTTCGGCGGTTTTGGCGCAGGTAAGATTGCTCAGAAAAAAGCAATGGTTAAAGCAATGAATATGATGAAACATTTTAAATAAATAGTTAGTGTTATCCTTTTGTCGGATGTTATTGAACTTGATACTTTCAATAATATTAGAAAAGAAAGGACGGTTTTCATGCGTATTCTAAGAATTATTGCTTACATTTTGGTCATTATCGGCGCTATAAATTGGGGTTTAGTCGGATTTTTTAACTTTGATTTAGTTGCATCAATTTTTGGTGAAATGACATTTTTAACAAGACTTATCTATGATCTTGTCGGTATAA
>JAFUUT010000128.1 GCA_017477685.1 bacterium
AGTTTATTTTTTTTAATTAGAACCTTCCCTCAACAGGGAAGGGTACTTCAATAAAAAAACCGGAGAAAATTCTCCGGTATTCAAGATTTGAATTATGAAATTTTAAACCTATAATTGACTTCCTACAGCTTTGTACAAACCGATATAATCAACAAGACAATTTATTTTTTGATCTGCAACAAGTTTATCGGTAGAAAGAACAGCTTCTTTAAGCTGGATTAAATCAAGTTTGGAAAGAACTCCTTGTTTGTAACTTGCTTCGTTATAACCATAATTTTCTCTTTCCAATTTCGCTTGAGTTTTTGTATCCGTAAATTTTTGGCTGTCGTGCTTTATTGTGGTCAAAGAATCATTTACTTCCTGAATAGCTGTCAGGTTTGTTTGATAATAATTATTTAAAACTCTTTCATACTCATCTTTTTTAAGTCTTAAATTAGCCCTTCTTTTTCCGCCGGTAAATAACGGTAGGGTTACTCCGCTTGCCAAAGCCGCAAGTGCATTCTTGGTCGTCCATAGACTTCCGATATCACCTGCAAGGAACAATGCAACACCTGACAAATTGATTGACGGTAAAAATTCTTTTTTGGCAACACGTACATCAATGCCTGCTTTTTCAATCATTTTTTCTGCCTTAATATAATCAGGACGCTGTGAAATTACTTCTGATGAAATTTCTTCAGGAATAACTCCCGCAAAATTTAAATCATCATACTCAATTCTTGTTATAGTATCGGCTTTGTTCGGATTTTCACCAATCAATACACAAAGTTGATTTAGTAAAATATTTCTTTGTTTTTTATATTCCGTTAAAGTTGTTTGACCTGAAATATATGATTTGTCAGCTTTTACAGTATCTGCCGTTGATGTTAAACCCTCTTTATTTCTTGCCAAAAATAAATCATAAATAATTTTTCTGTCTTTTACGATTTCTTCTTGCAAAGATATCATTTTATCAAGTTTTACAATATTTAAATATACAGAACCTACTGCAGATGCTATACCGATATATGCAGCTCTTTCATCTTGCAATGAACCTTCGTATTCTTTTTTAACAGATTTTGTCTTGTCATGGTTTTTTAAAAATATATCTGCTTCATAATTAACTAATGCAGGCATAGCAAAAGTCCAATCTCCTTTTGTAAATCCGGAGTTTTTTACATAAGCCGGAGAAAATGCCGTACCGGCCTGCGGAAGTTCATTTGCAAATTGAATTTTAATAGCTTGATAATATTCATCAACAGCTATTGTTGCCATCTTCAAGGTATAATTATTCTTTATCGCCTTATCAATATAACCTGTTAAAATCGGGTCATTGAAATTGTTCCACCAATCATAGTTAATATATTCATATTTAAACTCATCACTTTTTTGTCTGAGTTTGTGAGATTTCATTATAGAAACTTTCTTAGGCTCATTTGTATTTGTTTTATTACCTATAGCAAAAGCCGACAACGGAGAAACATCCGCCAATATAAATCCGGCTAAAAGTAAAGTTGTTATAATCTTTTTCAATGTTTTATATCCTCATAAAAATATAATTCTTGCAATTTGTATAACAGTATGATAACATATCATTGTTGCAAATGCAACAAATTAATTTTACAACATAGATAAAAAAATGAAAATAACAGACGAAACACATTATATAAATACAATTTATTATAAAATTGAACAAGCGGCAAAATATTGCAGACACCTTGGAACACAAATATTTGATAAACTATGTCTGCATTTAACGCTGGACGAATTTGCGACTCTTGATACTATTTCTTTGTATGGAGAAATATGTCAAAGAGATTTGGCAAAATTGATATTAAAAGACAGACCGTCAACCGGTAGAATTTTAAATTCTCTGGATGAAAGAGGATTTATTACAAGATTTGCAGATACGAAAAATAACAGACTTGTCAGAAAAATGAAATTAACTAAAGAAGGCAGCAAGATACTTGAAAAAGCTTCAAAAATTTTAAAAGAATACCTTGCAGACCTACCTCAAGTATTGACAGATTCTGAAAGGGACAATCTGGAACATAGTATCCAAATGTTAAAACAAGGATTAGAAAAAGAAGTAGAAATGAATATATAAAGAGGTTGAAACATGGAAGAAAAAGAACAAAAACAAACAGAAGAAGTTGTTGAAAAACAAAAACCAAAAGGAATAAAAAGAACAATTACATTTATAATTATTGTCCTCATACTTATTCTTGCCGGTGCGTATTTCATTAATGAAATGCAATATGTTTCTACAGATGATGCCTACGTAGAAACAACAATGGTTAATGTAGCACCAAAAGTTTCAGGACAAATTGAAGAAGTTTATATAACTGATAACCAACACGTAAATGCAGGTGATTTGGTTGCAATAATTGATGATGCCGATTATAAAGTAAAACTTGCACAAGCTGATGCTAATTATGAAAAAATTAAATTTGACCAAGCAAACGCAAAAGCAAATTTAAAAGCATCTCAATCAAGTATAACTCTTGCTCAAAAGGATTTGGAAAGATACCAAAATCTTTATGAACAGGGAGCTGTTTCAAAACAAACTCTTGATGCTGCTCAAGTAAAATACGACAGTGCTAAAGCAGGTTTGACTCAAGCTCAACAAGCATTGTTTTCAGACAGCAACGGAAAAACAGTTGCAGATGCGAACTTGTTAACTGCAAAGGCAGCTAAAGACAAAGCTACTTTAGATTTATCATACACAAAAATCTATGCCCCTCAATCAGGAACTGTATCTTCACGAAGAGTTGAAAAAGGTATGTATGTGAATGTAGGAACACCGTTATTTACATTGGTTCCGGAAAAAGTTTGGGTCGTTGCAAACTTCAAAGAAAATCAATTAAGACATATGAAAAAAGGTCAAAAAGTTGATATAAAAATTGATACATATCCAAACAAAATTTTTAAAGGTGAAATTGACAGTATACAAAGAGCTTCAGGCGCAAAATCAAGTTTATTCCCACCTGAAAATGCCGTAGGTTCATTTGTAAAAATCGTACAAAGAATCCCTGTTAAAATAATTTTCACTGAAAAAATTGACCCCGAAGAATATAACATCGTTCCGGGTATGTCTGTAGTACCAAAAGTTAAAGTTAAATAGGATAACATAAAACTATCATGTCAACACAAGTACAATCAATAG
>JAFUUT010000129.1 GCA_017477685.1 bacterium
GTCATTTGGCACCGTCTTTTTTTTAATTATATAACTAAAGTTATTCTTTAGTATATTCTGCATCGATAACATCGTCGTCATTGTTTGAGGATGAGGAATTTGATGCGGAAGAATCAGTTTGAGCATTGTCTGTTTGAGCTGATGCACCTTCTTTTTGAACAGCTTCATAAGCCTTTTGAGATATTGCAAACATTGTTTGCTGCAAATCTTCAGATAATTTTTTCAATTCTTCGGTTGATTTGTTTTCATCAATTGCTTTTTGAAGATCGGCTTTTTGTGATTCCAGTTTTGATTTGTCAGCTTCATCAATTTTGCCTTCAAAATCTTTCAAAACACGTTCTGCCGAAGCTATCATAGAAGATGCGTTGTTTTTAATTTCTGCTTCTTCTTTTTTCTTTTTATCATCTGCGGCATTTGCTTCAGCTTCTTTAACCATTCTGTCAATATCTTGTTCAGAAAGGTTGGAAGAATTTGTGATAGTAATTTTTTGTTCTTTATTTGTTGCTTTATCTTTAGCTGAAACATTTACAATACCGTTTGCGTCAATATCAAATGTAACTTCGATTTGAGGAATACCGCGCATAGCAGGTGCAATACCTTCAAGTCTGAACATACCCAAAGATTTGTTATCTCTTGCCATTGGTCTTTCACCTTGAAGAACTTGAATATCAACAGCTGTTTGATTGTTTTCCGCAGTAGAAAATACTTGAGATTTTGAAACAGGGATTGTAGTGTTACGAGGAACTAACGGAGTCATAACTCCGCCCAATGTTTCGATACCTAAAGTTAACGGAGTAACATCCAAAAGTACGATGTCTTTAACTTCACCTGCCAAAACGCCTGCTTGAACAGCAGCACCAACTGCAACAACTTCATCAGGGTTTACAGACTGGTTAGGTTCCTTACCGGTATAGTCTTTAACAAGTTTTTGTACTGCAGGGATTCTTGAAGAACCACCAACTAATACAACTTCATTAATTTCTGATTTAGAAATACCTGCATCTGAAATAGCTTTTTCAACAGGTGCTTTACATCTTTCCAATAAATCAAAAGATAATTCTTCAAATTTTGCTCTTGTTAAGTTTAAATCCAAGTGTTTAGGACCGTTTGCATCAGCTGTGATGAACGGTAAGTTGATGTTAGTTTCAAATACTGATGAAAGTTCGCATTTAGCTTTTTCAGCGGCTTCTTTAACACGCTGCATAGCTTGTTTGTCACCTGTCAGGTCAATACCTTCTTGTTTTTTGAATTCTTCACAAATCCAATCCATAACTTTTTGGTCAAAATCATCACCACCTAAGTGAGTATCACCTGATGTTGATAATACTTCGTGGACACCGTCACCGATTTCCAATATAGAAACATCGAATGTACCACCACCTAAGTCAAATACCAAAACTTTTTCAGCTTTATCTTTTTCAAGACCGTAAGCCAAAGCGGCTGCTGTTGGTTCGTTTACGATACGTAAAACATCTAACCCTGCAATCTTACCTGCATCTTTAGTTGCTTGACGTTGTGCATCATTAAAATATGCAGGAACTGTGATTACGGCAGAAGTAACTTTTTCACCCAAATAATTTGAAGCATCATCTGCAAGTTTTCTCAAAATCATTGATGAAATTTCTTGCGGGGTGTAATCTTTTCCGTCAATAGTTACTTTGTAATTATCACCCATATGACGTTTAATAGAAGCGATAGTTTTGTCAGGGTTTACGATTGCTTGACGTTTTGCAAGTTGACCTACAAGTCTTTCGCCTGTTTTTGAAAAACCAACGATAGAAGGGGTTGTTCTTGAACCTTCTGCGTTAGCTATAACGGTTGGTTTACCGCCTTCCATAACTGCGACTACGGAGTTTGTTGTTCCTAAGTCGATACCAATTGTTTTTGCCATAATTTTATTCTCCTTTTTATATAATTTTCATGACATTTTTACTTATACTAAAGTTATAACACTGCTTTTTACTATTTCTTAAAAAATAAACAAAAAATTAACAATTGGGGGTAAATGTATGTTTCCAATGGTTGCACAATATTTTCCAGTCATTGCGTGCGGGTAGGGGTAAATGTACGTTTCTAATGGTTGCGTGGGGAACTTAGAATTTACGCAAAAAAAGTAAGGGGTAAATATATAATAATGTACCCTCTCCTAGGGAGAGGGTTATGGGTGAGGGATTGTTTAAACCAAATTGGCACCCCTCTTTTATCTCCCCTCATAAGGGGA
>JAFUUT010000130.1 GCA_017477685.1 bacterium
GAAGCACTTAAATGACATGGGCATAAGTACAGTTGTCATAAAATCAAGTTCTAACAACGGATATTATGTAAGCAATAATAACACCATCAGCTTTATAAAATTTTATACTCAAAACATTGTTGACACGACATCCTCAGGTGACGCATTTAACGGGGCATTTTTACACGCTGTTGCAAAAGGATACAACGCAACCGAATCTGCCAAAATCGCATCTATAGCTGCGGGTTTACAGGCTCAGTGGATAGGAGCAATAAAATCAATTCCTCATTACGATGAGGTGTACAATATCTACAAATCTGAGGCTTTCTAATGGGCAAAAATATTGTATTATCAGGCTATTACGGATTTAAAAATTTTGGAGACGAAGCTATATTAAGCGTTCTTGTCCAAAAATTAGAAAGTTACGGTCATAATATTACCGTAATTTCGTCAAACCCTGAATATACAAAATCGCAGCATAACAATGTGAACAGCATTTATACTTTTAATTTTAAAGATATAGTCAGTACTATTTTTCACACAGATATTTTAGTTTCCGGCGGAGGAAGTTTGTTGCAGGATACAACAAGCTTAAAGAGTCTTTTTTATTATCTGGGGATAATATTTTTGGGAATATTTTTCAGAAAAAAAGTTATAATATTTGCGCAAGGGATTGGACCAATTACTGATATATTCGGGGAAATATTCACCTTAATACTCCTGAAAAGATGCAAATACGTAAGCGTAAGAGACTCTGAGAGTTTTAAATACCTAAAAAAGCACAATATTAATGCGGATTTATTATGTGATCCTATTTTTTCAACACAAATTTCCGATAATATACAAAAAGAAAAAGTTGTTGCCGTCCAACTCAGGGATTGTAAGGGCATTAACACGGATTTTATAAACAGACTCTCGCACGAAGTATGTACACATTTTCCGGATTATAAAATTGAAATTTTTTCACTACAGGATGAAATTGATTTTAATATCTGCAAAGAATTTGAAAAGAACATTCAGATGCTCAATCCAGATATGAATATTGTCGTTTATAAAGATCTTAGCAATTCTCAAATAATTAATCAGCTGTCAAAAGCGGAATACTTGATTGCTATGAGATTTCACGCACTAATTACAGGGATTTTGACAAAAACAAAAGTCCTGGCCGTAAACTATGATATTAAAGTAGAAAAAATTGCCGCAGAGTTTAATTTACCGATAGTAAACTTTCACTGCGAACTTAAAGATCAATTTGATAATATGAAAAATGAAAATATTGAAGAAATAGCATCAAAAGCTCAAAATAAAAAATTTGATTGGAGCGGATTTGAAAACGCAATAAACAACTAAGTATTCAAATATAAGCAAAAAACAAATTTTTATAATATAATCATAATCAGATAAAGAGGGATAATCATGAAACTTAGCGCAACAACAGCACAAAATTCATTCAAGTACGGATGGTTAATGTCTAGAATTTGGCCATACATAAAACCATATATGTTTAGAATTATTTTAGGTTTTCTTGTTGCAATACCGTTGGGATTACTTGACGGTGTTACAGCATTTGCTCTTAAACCGTACATGGACTACGTTGTTGGAGGCAAAACTCTTGAATTCAGTTTGTTCCATCACAGTTTTGCAATAAGCAGCATGCAAATGGCCGTAATTTTGCCTATAGGTGTAATTTTATTTGCAGGTATACAAGGTGTACTAAGATACCTTAACGGATATTTGTCCAGCTGGACCAGTGCAAGAATAACAAATGATGTTAAATTTGATTTATTTGAAAGACTTATACACATGCACCCTCAATTTTTTGATGAGAATTCCTCTGGAATAATTATATCAAGATATATGAACGATCCGGCGACTGCTTC
>JAFUUT010000131.1 GCA_017477685.1 bacterium
TCTGCGGTGTACTGTTATTAGCACAAGTTTGTCATCAATCTTTATATTTTTTTTATTATAAAAATTTTTTGCCTCGTTCATGGTATCATCGCTTAGACAGAATAGAGCATCAATTACTGTATTGCCCGTGACGAATATGCTGTCCTCGTTAATCCCTTCTAAAAGCAGTGCTTGTTTATTTTTTTCTGTCGGGGCGAAGTTCAAATCGGTAACTCTTGATGCCATTTGACGTATAATTTCTTCGGGAAACGGTTCAAATTTGTCATAAGACCTTAAGCCTGCTTCTACATGGAACACAGGAATTTTGCGGTAAAAACTTGTTAAAGCTCCGCAAAGTACAGTCATAGTGTCTCCTTGTACGATTGTTGCATCAATCTTATATTTATCAAATACATCATGTTCTAAAGAGCTTAAAATCCTTGATTGTACATCGGCAAGTGCTTGATTTTCTCTCATGCAATCCAAATTAATATCAGCTTTGAGGTTGAAGTATTGTAATGTTTGATTTGATAGGTCTTTTTGCTGTTCTGTGTTACAGATAATGACATTGTACTTCTCTGGATATTTTTTTAATTCCAAAATGAGGGGTGCTAACTTTATAACCTCAGGTCGTGTACCAAAAATAAATAATATATTTTTCCTATCCATGGACTCAAGTTTATTATAAAAATTAAATTCTTTCAAGTAAACTGAATAGAATAACACGTAGTCTATATGTTGGATATTCTCTGCTATAATTGTTATTATACTTTATGTAGTTAAGGAGTTTATTATGATAGATTTATTTATTAGTGAAACATGTCCGTATTGTAAAAAGGTTGTTGATTTTGCGGATAATAACGGTATAAAATTTAATAAAATAAGCATTTCAGATGATGATAATGTCCTGCGTTTACTGACAATAGGCGGGAAAGAGCAGGTCCCGTTTTTGTACAACCCATCTGATGATACGAAAATGTATGAGTCAGATGATATTATAGAATACTTAAAAAATATTTATCAGGTATAGTCTATGTTTAATAATCCTAATCCTAAAAATTACAGAGATGTAAATGAATGCACCTCTCGCGGTGTTTGTTCTACATCTCCAATATTATCAGCATTACAAGAATTGATATATTTATTTTCGCAGCAAAGTGCGCATTATCTTTTAAAACTTCGTTCTCTTGGTATAAATAATGAGTCGATTTTAAAATCAATAATTGAAGATATTGCAAATTTAATTTTTATTAATGAATTTAGTGATAAACAATTATTTGAAATTTCATTAAAAGAATACACAATTCTCTCATCTCTTAAATCAAAATATACAAATGCGATTGAAAACGAACCCAATTCTAAGGCATTTATTTTAGATTTACCTATTGAATTTGATAAAAATATAAATCAGTCTGCTGCAATATCACTTGGCGAAAAACTCTTTTTATTAAAGTATAATAAGTCAAATTCTCAAGTGCGGAATTTGACGGAAATTTTATACTCAGAGATTAAATGTCTATCTTATAATTTATTGAGCTTGAGTGAATATTCTACGCTTGATTCAAGGGGAGTAAATTTGGTATTAAATGCCCTTAGTATTTTA
Organism: bacterium; assembly: GCA_017477685.1. Lineage (GTDB taxonomy): Bacteria > Cyanobacteriota > Vampirovibrionia > Gastranaerophilales > Gastranaerophilaceae > Zag111. Next base: position 1,583 of record JAFUUT010000131.1, read on the forward strand.
AATAAATCAAAATTAGAGCAAGAAGTAATTAATTCGTGCATTAAGAAACTCGCAAAATATAATTGTAAGGTAAAATTGAAAATTGCCGAAAATTTACTCGAAACATTTGGTCCGATTTCAAAAAAAGCTGTATCTTTTACTACTCGTCAGGGCAAGGCAATTTTAGTTTCCGGAAATAATTTATTTGATTTGATGCGAGTCTTAGACTTAACCGAAAATAAGGGTATAGATGTTTATACCAACTCAAATCTCATAATTGCGCATTGTCTTGATAAATTCAGAAAATACGATAATTTAATAGGTCATTTTGCATCTGCGACGGAAGGTTCTATTGTCGATTTTGCTACTTTCCCCGGAGCAATACTGCTTGCTGATACTTCAAAGAATTCAAGTGATTATTTGTATAGAGGAAGAATATACTCAAATGACTATGTTATTCATCCAGGCGTTACACCTGTTTTGAATGGGGACTATACTCCATTATTAGATGCTGCTTTAAATTCAAAAGGTTTCAAAAAAGGACGCGCTGCTTCGGAAATAACTCTTGGATTTGACAAAGATGAAATTATTGAAAAATTCAAATATATTTCACAAAAACTCCAAAACGGAGAACTAAATCATTTATATATAATTGGTATAAATTATTTTTCAGAGAGTCAAAAGCACTATTTTGAAGATTTTTTTACAAA
>JAFUUT010000132.1 GCA_017477685.1 bacterium
TCAAAGCTTTTGCATCACATTTTGCATCCGCTTTTACACATTGACTATCAGGTTTATGAGAGCTCTCAGAATCTTTTTTACGGGTTCTGTTAATTGCTGCATTTATACCTTTAAAACAAGGTTTATATAACATAGAATTAAAACTAACAGGACTTATCATAATATTTTTTTCCTTTCCGGCTACATATTTTCATTGTATATAGAATAAAATACGTGAAAGAAAAATTTTGCCGATAGTTCATATTCCATTTTACATAAATTTACATTTATCCCTTTATAAACACTTGAGCCGAAATTACACCAAACAAAAAATCTTTACGCTTTAACATTTTAAATCCGCAATCTTCAAACTCTTGAATAAGTTCATTCGGTTCAGGGTAATCATTTTTAGATTCTATTAAATACAAATAAGGCTCGGGATTTTTTACAAAAAATACCGTTAAAAATTTTACATACAAATCAAAAATTTTGCTGAATAAATTATGTTTTCCAAAATCCAGATGCAAAAACTGACCGCCATCTTTTAAAACTTTATGAATTTGTGAAAGGGCTTTATTTCGGTCTTCGATATTACGCAGCCCGAATCCGGCAGTAACAATATCGAATTCGTTTTCACCAAACGGCAAATTTAAACAATCTCCCTGAATAAAAGATGAATGCGGATTTTTGAATTTTGCGAGTTTTAACATATCAATAGAATTGTCCAAACCTATAACTCTGGCACTTGGATTGAGTTTTGAAAATATTTTTGTAAAATCACCGGTTCCGCAGCACAAATCCAAAATCATATATCGATTTTGTATCCTCAAACTTTTCAATGCAAAATACTTTATTAAATAATGAGTACCTAAAGACATCAGATTATTCATCTTGTCATAATAAGAAGAAATCTTATTAAAAGTTTCGTTTATTTTTTTTCGGATTTATCACAAGACATATTAATTAATATTCAAAATTTACTTCACATCAAGCGCTTCAAGTTGTTTCAATTTTGTATTAATTTCATTCATCAAATTAACATTTTCTGTTTGACGTGCGCTTTTTTGCGCTTTTTTCAGCAACCTGTGAGCTTTGTCTATATTATTAAATTCCACCATAATATCCGCTGCGGCAAGATAGTTTTGAGCAGTTTTTACGGGAGATTCGGCTTTAGAGTAGCTTTGAACGGCACTTGAATATGATTTTAATGCTTTTTCAGGTTCATCAAACTTCATATGAGCTTTTCCTGTATTTGAAGCTACAAAACCTTGCAGGCTGTTATTTTTTGTTTCTTGCGCCAAACCTTGAGCAACATCATAATATTCAAAAGCTTCTTTGTCATACATATCAGAGTATATGTTGCCCATTTTTGTTAATGACGCTGATTGTGCAGGAAGATTTTCAGCTTCTCCCGCGAATGAAATTGTACTTACATAATGATCAAGTGCCGGAGTTATTTGGTTTACATCATCATAGATTTGTGCCATTGAATAATGAGCTTTTGCTCTGACATTTTCATCTTGTGAAAACTTTAATGATGTATTATAACTCTTTAACGCTTGAGGCAGATAATCATTCTCATCATATATTTTTCCGACTTCATAATATATTTTGCCGGAAGTTTCGGTATCTTCTATTTCGGTTGCTCTGTTCAAAGCTTGTTCAAATGCTCTTATAGCCTTTTCAGGATTGTTGGCATAAGCATATTTTTTCGCTTGAATAAATAAGGATTTTAACTGTTTGTCCTGAGGTATTTTCACCTTGCTGCCTGTGTCAGCAACACTGATCGGAATAATTTTTTCACTCTCAGGTTTTACCGTTTCCTGAGCAGTTTCTTGCAATTCTTCCTGACGTTTTGTTTGAACATTTGAATTTTCAGGGAATTTTACCAAAAATCTTTCATTAATATCATTTTCATCATATTTGAAATTTATTTTTTGTAAAAATAAAGTATCAACCCAATTTTCAACAACTTTTGATTCTTTATTCAAAGTCTCCGAAATATGAGAATCCAGAATAGATGCGGCATTTTTCAAATTTGACTTGATAATTCTGGCATTAGGGTTTTCCTTAGAAACTTGTTTTTGTATTATACTTATATAGCATTCAACCTCTTGGTAAAGATCATCAGGAGTGCCGATAACTATAGCGGTATTTTTAAAATCTTTAAGGATTTGAGCAATATTAATCTCATTCATAGCCTGCATCGGTGTATATGCAGGCTGGGCTGAAACTTGAGAAGCTCCGAGATTTGCCCTGTTTTGAGGGTTATTTATATTTACATTGCTATATGCATTTGGAACAAATTTTTGTTCATAGGCAGGTGTATATGAAGGTCTTTTTTGCTCAACATATTGTAAACCTTTACTTTTAGAATTCTGATCTGTACTTTGTTCACGCTGAGCATTAGAAGCTGAAGAACTTTCTTCATCTTCACGTTTTTTCACAGTATTGCCTGCTCTCTGATTTATATAAGGTCTTTGATATATATTACTTAGACTCAATCCCATATCTTAATTTATCCACCAAGTCTTATACACTCTACTTGTACCATATTAATTATTAATTGTTGTCATACTTTCGTATGATTTTTTACATGATATATTTAAGATTTTTTATCAAAAAGTCAAAAACATATTGCAAAAAGATGAAAGAATATATTATTATAAATACATAAAAAAGAGGAAATGAAGTGAAGATCTTCAGCTGCTGCCGCAGCCGTAAAAGCCGGAACGCTCGAAATAACTTATATCTGCGTGCAGTCCGGATATATGAAAAATAGTTATTTTAATGCGTCCTCTACCAACACAGAGGATTTTTTTATGCCAGTATCACCGGCACCAAAGATGCACAACACAAAAATAGGTAGTTGTCCGCACGGCTGGCCTCCGGGGGCATGCCCGATATGCAGCGGGGGCGGGGGGAATTCTACCACAAGGAGAGATATTCCGAGAAACCCCGGAGAAATGACATACAACCAATGTGCGGCAATCGGTGCAATGATTAAAGCAAACAAAGCCGCACAAAAAAGAGCTTTAAATAATGAACAAAACCGTCTTCAAGCTCTTATTGATTTTCAAAAAAATATCCAAAATATTCACCAAAAAATCCTTGATTTAGCATCGACTATTTCAAAAACAACTCCCGCAATAATTTCAAAACCGGTAAATTTTGTTTTAACACAAATTATAGGAAGATTTGTTCAATTTATTGCAAATATTCCAAGTGCAATAATTAACATTACGCAAAAAATCGTTGATATAGCAGACAAATTAAATGCAATATACGGCGAATGCAAAGCTGCAATAGAAAAAACAGTTTCTGATATTTGGCAAAAAACAAAGAAAAAACTCAAATCAATATTTTTTATCTTTGGAACAGACAACGATGAAGACGATGATAAAAAAATTGATGAAACAAAGAAAATTTTCAGCTTAAAAACTTTTATTCACAAACTGTCTCAAAAATTGAAACACGAAAACAAAGAGGAAAAAGATGCATATTAACTTATTTCAAGACAACGAATCAGTCAGACAGCAAAGAAACCTGACAAATTCTCAAAAAAGAAATGCAAATACTACCAAAGAAGGAGTCCTTGTCAATTCTTTTGTTAAAGACAATGAAGCAAATTTAAACTCTGCGAAAGATATGATGCTTATATCTGAACAAACAGCACTGCCCGAACAAATTTACAAAGATAAAAACATTGTAGATAAAAAACTATTGCCATTAAGTGCAATCTCTCTTGGGGTAATGGGTTCTATTGCTATGTTAACATCATTTATAAGTCATAGTGCAAAGGTTACAAAAAATCTTGCAAAAGAAAAATGGCTTCCTGCCGTAACAAGAAACGTAAATCTAAGCGACGAAGCACATCAAGTAATATATCAAATGGTTCAAAACCCAAATCGCAAAACAGTTATCGCAGGTGCTGGAGTACTGGCATTATCTGCAATGGCATTTATGGGAAAAACCTTTTTTGACGGATACAAAGATATTTGGGTAAAACGAAAAGAAGCCGATATACAAAAAAATCTTCAAGAAAAACTTATTGATGTTGAAACCCAGTCTTTTTCAGGCAAAATGCAAATTATAAGAAATATGCTCTCAAAATATACTTCTGATTTTGAAAAATATATAAAAAATTCAGACACGATTTTTCCTGATTTCGGGAAAAAATACCTTACTAACATTGCTTTCACATCAAAAGAAAAAAATAATAACAAACAGTCCATAGGTAATATTGCTCTCGGAATAGGTACTGCTGTCGGAATAGCCGGTTTCGGATTTATAGCACTGAAAAATCTTTCTAAAAGCAGAACATACCTGCAAAAATACCTTGAAGAAACTAAAGAAGGAATTAAAATACTTGTACAAAATTCAACAGAAAAAACAAAAAATAAA
>JAFUUT010000133.1 GCA_017477685.1 bacterium
CATTTTGGCGGTGGTGTTCCTGCTTTGTTGAAGTCATTAGTTGAAGCTGATATCGGGATTAAAAATAAGACTACAGTTAGTGGTCTGTCTATATTCGACATCACAGAAAATGCCTTTATAAACAGAGAATTAATTCACTCACATTCTTCTCCTGTTACAAAAGAACCGGGACTTGGAATTTTATATGGAAACATTGCACAAGACGGATGCGTTACAAAAATATCTGGAATAGATCAATCTTGTTATAAATTTGAAGGGACGGCAAAATGCTTTGATTGTGAAGAAGATGCAATGTCTGCTCTGGAAAAAGATGAGATTAAGGATGGAGATGTAATTATAATCCGTTACGAAGGTCCTAAAGGGGGGCCGGGCATGCGAGAAATGCTTGCACCGACATCTTTATTGGTAGGCAAAGGTTTAGGCAAAACGGTAGCATTAATTACGGACGGGCGTTTCTCAGGCGGTACGCGTGGAATTTGCATAGGTCATGTCTGCCCTGAAGCTGCAAATGGTGGAAATATTGCATTGATAAAAGATGGAGATTAAATTTGCATAGATATTCATGCCAGAACCGTCAATGTGCTTGTGTCAGATGAAGAACTTAATAAAAGAAAGCTGAATTTGAAGCCGTTTGTATCAAAATGTAAGTCAGGTTATTTATCAAAATATGCAAAGACCGTTCAAGACGCCTCACTTGGAGCAATAGTATGATGGAGAATAATATAAAACATATTGCAATTATCATGGATGGAAACAGGCGATGGGCAAAGGAGCATAATTTACCCTCTGCCGCAGGGCATAAAAAAGGAGTAGATGCTCTAAGAAGTACTGTCAGGGCTTGCAATGATATTGGGATAAAATATCTTACTGTATATGCATTTTCTACAGAAAATTGGAACAGAAAAAAAGAAGAAGTTGATTTTTTAATGGATTTGATAGCTGTAACATTAAAAAATGAGCTTGATGAAATGCATAAAGAAGGTGTAAAAATTTCTTTTATCGGAGATTTAACGCGCCTTAGTTCCAAGCTGCAGGAAGTAACTTCAGATGCTCAGAAAAAGACCAAAAACAATAATGGCGTAAATCTCCAGATTGCACTTAATTACGGGGCAAGAGATGAAATTACAAATGCTGTTAAGCAAATTGTTGCATCAGGAATTAGTGCAGATAAAGTTACTCAGGATACTATTTCAGCTCATCTGTATACAAAAAATATTCCGGATCCGGATATATTAATTCGAACAGGCGGCGAAAAACGAGTCTCAAATTATTTATTGTGGCAGATTGCATATAGTGAAGTTATTGTAATTGATTCATATTGGCCGGAATTTGACAAAGCAAAACTTATCGGTTGTATTAACGAATTTAACAGCAGGAACAGAAGATATGGAAAATAGTTTACAAATCGTTTTTGCGACAGGCAATTTACATAAGGTACATGAGGTTAATGAGATTGCAAAAGGTTCGGGAGTTTCTTTTATTCTTCCTCCGGAAGGTTTTGATCCGTTAGAAAATGGTGAAACATTTGAGCGGAATTCATATATAAAAGCTAAAGAGGCTGCGATTTTATCTGATTCTATCTCTCTTGCAGATGATTCAGGATTGTGTGTTGAAGCATTGAATGGAGAGCCAGGTATTTTTTCTGCAAGGTATGATTCCACCCCTCAAAAAAGAATAGACAAGTTATTAGCTAATTTAGCCCCGTTCGGTAATAGGAATGCTAAATTTGTTTGTGCTATGACTCTAGTTGATGGTAATGGCGAAATTATTCATCAAGTTACAGCAGAATGTAGAGGTAAAATCTCAAAGGTTCAATCCGGCTCTAACGGTTTTGGATATGATCCGATATTCATTCCTGACGGTTATACCATGACAATTGCACAGATGAGTGATGAACTTAAAAATAGTATTTCACACAGAGGTAAAGCTTTAAGGATGATGATTGAATACATTCAAAAAAATCTTATTTAAGAGGTTATTGTGAAAAAATATTTTATTATTGCAATTATATCTGTTTTATTTCTTATTTTAGGTCGTTTCTTGTATTCCGGTATTCAAGGTCGGTTAATTTCAAAGTCAAAAAATCAAAATGTTGTTCCTGATGTGACGGTTCAAACAATTAAGAATGAGCCTATTGTAAGAAGTTTTGAAGCTTCAGGCAGAGTTGTTTCAAAATATCAAGTCAGTATCATCGCAAGAGTGGCAGGTTATCTTCAGAAAAGTTATTTTGCTGAGGGAAGTTACGTTAAGGCCGGTGATACCTTGTTTTTAATTGAACCTGATGAGTATAAAAACAGTGCAGATATTGCAAAAGCCGACATTAAAGATTTAAAAGCTCAGCTGGTGTATGCAAATAAACAACTTGAACGCGCTAAAGAGCTTGTAAAAAATGATTTTATCGCTAAAGCAAAATATGATGAATTGCTTGCAAATCGTGATGCTTTGCAGGCACGATTAAAAGCCGCAGATTCTTCATATGTTGATAAAAAAAGAAATCTCAGTTACACCAATATAAAAGCCCCTGTTGACGGTAGGATTGGAACCATAGATGTTACGGTCGGAAATTATGTCGGACCGTCATCCGGTTCTCTTACGACTATTAATAGTACAAATCCTATTTATGTTACTTTCCCATTGTCCGCTGATAATTTTCATACTTTAGTTTCATTGGATAATAATGGCAGTATTCAAAAACGAAAAGTAGAATTATTTTTTACCAATGGCGAAAAGTATAAATATGAGGGTGTACAGGATTTTTCCGATAACGAAGTTGATGTAACAACCGGTACCGTCACTTTACGTGCTACGTTCAAAAATCCGGAGAATCGTCTGCTTCACGGTCAACTGGTCAAGGTGAAAATTTATGCATCTTCAAAGGTAAATGTGCCGGTTGTTCCGATAACGGCTGTTCAAGAAAATCAAGAAGGTAAATACGTTTACGTTTTAGATGATAAAAATATACCTCAACTCAGATATATAAAAACTGATGCTCAAGCCGGATATAATTATATTGTAACAAGCGGTTTGAAGGCCGGTGATGTGATTGTAAAAGATGGTGTAGTAAAGGTTATACCAAACAATCCGGTGCATATAACAAATAATTAAATTACCTCATTCATTCATTCATTTAATAAGGATTTTCTGTGTCTAAAATAACGAATAATATATTTATACATCGCCCCAGATTGGCAATAGTGATTTCGCTTGCGATATTATTTGCAGGTTTACTTATTATGATAAATTTGCCTCTTGAAGAATATCCCTCAATAACTCCACCTCAAGTTGTTGTCAGTGCAACTTATGCCGGTGCGAGTTCTGATGTTGTTGAAGCAACCGTTGCAACACCGATTGAATCTCAAATTAATGGCGTTGAGAATATGATTTATATGAGTTCAAGCTCTCAAAACGGTTCTTACAAACTGACTTTATATTTTGAAGTTGGTACGGATCCTGATATGGCTGTCATAAATGTACAAAATGAGCTGCAGCTCGTAATTCCAAGACTTCCTGAGGAGGTTAGACGATACGGCCTATCTGTAAAGAAAACTACCGGCGGTCCGGGATTGCTTTTGATTTCTGTTAATTCGCCAAATAACACTTATGATAATTTGTTTATTTCAAATTATGCGGATGTTTATATAAAAGATGAGCTGGCACGTATAAAAGGTGTAGGTGAAGTTGCAGTGTTCGGAGCCTCAAATTATGCAATGAGGATATGGCTTGATGCTGAAAAAATGGCAAAATATAACTTATCAGTTTCTGATGTAATAAAAGCTGTACAGGAACAAAATTCACAAAATCCTGCAGGAGATTTGGGTGTAGAACCAATGTCAGACAGTCAGCTTATTAAAATAACTATGAGGACAAAGGGACGTTTAAAAAGCGAAGAAGAATTTGAAAATATTGTTATAAAGTCTTTAGTAAGCGGTTCAAAGGTTAAACTGCGTGATATCGGCAGAGTTGAATTAGGAGCCGAAAGTTATTCTAATTTTTCTCGTATCAGCACAAAAAATGCCTCAATTATCACAGTCAGCCAATTACCAAATGCAAATGCAATTGATTTGTCTAATAAGATTAAAAAGCGCTTGAAAGAATTGAGTAAGACTTTTCCTAAAGATATTGAGTATAAAATTCAACATGATGAAACAGAATTTGTGAGAGAATCAATTAAAGAAGTAGTGTACGCTGTTTTATTGGCAGTCGTGCTTGTTAGTGCTGTTACGTATCTTTTTCTTGGCAGCGTTCGCTCAGCTATTATCCCATTTTTGGCCAGTCCAGTTTCTTTAGTCGGGG
>JAFUUT010000134.1 GCA_017477685.1 bacterium
AGCGCATATACAAGAAGCTATTAATCACAATCCGGATATAATAATTGATGACGGATGCGATATAGTATCAATGCTTCACGATAAATATCCGGAAAAGACCGCAAATATCATCGGTTCTACAGAAGAAACAACAACAGGAATAATAAGACTTCAAGCGATGGAAAAACAAGGGACATTAAAATTCCCTGCAGTAGGAGTCAACACAAGTTTAACAAAACATTTATATGATAACAGATACGGCACGGGTCAAAGTTCATTTGACGGACTTATGAGAGCGGCAAACATACTTGTTGCAGGGAAAACTGTTGTTGTATCAGGTTACGGATGGTGCGGAAAGGGAGTTGCCCTAAGAGCTAAGGCTCTTGGAGCAAACGTAATTGTATGCGAAGTTGACCCGCTAAAAGCTCTTGAAGCAGCAATGGAAGGATACAGAGTTATGCCAATTGCTAAAGCAGCACTCGAAGGAGATATTTTCCTTGCCGTAACAGGAGATAAACACGTAGTAGATGTAGAACATCTGCTAACTATGAAAGACGGAGTATTTGTAGGGAATGTAGGACATTTCGATTGGGAAATCAATGTAGGAGATTTGAGAAAACATACAACAGAAATCAGACAAATACGTCCGAATTTAGAAGAATACGTACTTAATAACGGTAAATCAATATATGTAATTGCTCAGGGCAGACTTGTCAATCTTGTTGCAGCAGAAGGACATCCGGCAAGTGTTATGGATATGAGTTTTGCAAATCAAGCTCTTGGCATTGAGTTTCTGGTTAAAAACAGAGGAAAGCTTGAAAACAAATTATATACTCTGCCTCACGAAGTAGATATTAAAATTGCACAACTGAAATTGCAATCTATGGGCATAGAAATTGACACTCTTACCAAAGAGCAGGAAGAATATCTTAACAGTTGGAAAATTGATTAAAAAAAATCCTCTCTATATGAGAGGATTTTTTTAACCTGTAATTTGCTTTTTGTTATGCACAATTGACGAAATAAAAGCAGCTACAATAAAGAATAAACCAATACAACCTGTAACAACCTCCGGTATTTCGTGAACCGTTGTAATTAGCATTATTACTGCTAATGCACCAATGGCCCAATGTGCGCCGTGTTCAAGATATATAAACTTGGCTAAGGTTTTTGTCTCTACAATTAATAATGTTAAAGAACGAACAAACATAGCACCGATACCCAAACCGATAGCAATAATTATAACATCATCACTCAATGCAAAAGCCCCTAAAACGCCATCCAAAGAGAATGAAGCATCAATCAATTCCAAATATAGAAAACTTACAAATCCGGTAGTCTTAACAGCATCAGTCGCACATTTGGCTAAACGAGCCTGATCATGCATTTCAAGAAAATGCGATAAGCCTTCTATTGCAAGAAAGGTTATTATACCGACAATACCCGCAATAATTACCGGCACCTTTTCTTCTTGAGGAATAAACCCCTGAAGAACAATTAATACGACCAGAGAAATTACAACCTCAATACCTTTTATATGATCCAAATAAGACAAAGGACCCTCTATAAATTTAATCCAATGTACCGTCTTTTCATGATTGAAAAAGTAATTTAAAAATAACATTATCAAAAACAGTCCGCCGAAAGTAACAATAGGAGCATGAGACAATTGCAGATAATGAGCATATTTATCTGAATCAGATATCG
>JAFUUT010000135.1 GCA_017477685.1 bacterium
AGAAAGGGAAAATGAAAGAATGAAAAACGGAATTGAGAACGGTTATTATCATGAGATTACACCGCAAGGATTTGGGTTGGTTATAAAAGCAAAAGAAGTATTATTTTCTGATAATTCACCATTTCAAAAGGTTGAAGTATTTGAATCTGATTCAATGCTGGGCAGAGTTTTGACTCTTGATGATTTAATGATGGTAACAGAAGGAGATGAATATCATTATCACGAAATGATAGCACACATTCCAATGATGCAGCATCCTTGTCCAAAATCCGTTTTGGTAATAGGCGGCGGCGACGGAGGAACTGTCAGAGAAGTTCTAAAACATAACACCGTCGAAAAAGTAACGCTTTGCGAAATAGACGGCATGGTTATTGATGTTTCAAAAAAATTCTTACCAAGCGTGTCTTGTGCTCTTGATGACCCAAGAGTAGAAATTAAAGTGGAAGATGCAATTGAATTTATTAAAGATAAAAAAGATGAATATGATATTATTCTAATCGATTCAACAGACCCTATGGGACCTGGAGAAGGTTTATTTACCGATGAATTTTATACAAATGTTAAAAATTCACTCAAAAAAGGCGGCATAATGGCTGCACAATCAGAATCTCCGGTTACAAACCACCACGAAATTAAAAAAATGTATGAACAATTACACAGGGTATTCCCGATTGTTTCAACATATACATCCAATATGCCGACATATCCGGGCGGTTATTGGGCTTGGGCATTTTGCTCAGTGGACGTTAAGCCTTTGGAATACTACAACGAAGAAAGAGCAAAAGAAATTATTCCAACCTGCAAAATGTATAACAAAGAATATCACAATGCACGCTTTGCACTGCCAAATTATTTGAAAGAATTGACTTGTGCAAAAGCTAATGTATAAAGTGACAAATAAATAAAATTTAGTTAATAATTAAAGCGTTACATCTCATATGCTTTAAATATTTGGGTTTGAATATTTTTTATAAGCTTCTACAACATTTTTATAGTCGTTAGGCAAATTTATTATCTTATGAGGGATATAATACGGATTTGTGCATGCTGACAAAACTTCGGCTCCGACATTTTGAGTTGTATCTATGGCTTTGTGCAAAAAAGAATTTTTTATTTGGTCGCCCCAAAATTTTATGCGCAGCGGATTGCTTGACTCGTATTCGTTATATGTATACGCATCAACAATATCAGGAATGTCCAATACATCATCCATAACGGGGGGATTTCTTCTAAAATGTTCATTTATATAATCATGTATAACTCTCAAGACTTTCATATAACCATTTAATCACTAAATAAAAAATTTTTCTATTATACAACCTGCCAGAGCTATATTACAAATTGTAAACATTTCCTTATTCAAGTATCAAAATTATATATTCAGGAGTTTTAGAACAAAAAAAACAAGGATTTTTTCACAATAAATCAAGGTATAAAAATGTTAATTCAAAAAACTGCACAATATAGCTACAATCCTAATTTAGCTCCACTCTCTTACAAAAAATCTACAACATCTATAAATTTTTGCGGCGAAGCGGAGGATGAATTCGTTAAAGGATTTGAACAAATTCAAGATGAAAATGAAATCGCACAATATGTAAAAGACTCCGACATAAACAAACTAAATTCTATAAAAATGTCCTCTTTTGCAGATATTTTAGGCAAACTTTTTGGCAAAATTAAAGAACTAAAAAATGAAGAAAAACAACTCACACAGAGGGATTCTAATATAGGATGGCTTATATATACTTTGCAAAATAAAATAGCAAAAGACACACTGGAACATTATAACAAAACAGCAGCCCCGGCAGATGCATATATTGAACCGGAAGATAAATTGGGAAAGGTTGCAGAAATATTGAATAAATACTCATCAAAACTGTATGGCGGGGATGAAAGAACTCCGGATACCATTATAGAAACACTTGAGAATTCTATAGGGTATATAAATTCAGATATGTTGAAGTTTTTAGAAATTGTACTGCAAGGCGGAAAACAAGAAAAAAAGACACAACAGAAAAAAGATATCAAATTAGTACTAAAAGCCATAAATATGGTTAAAGATAGAAATGGCAACCTCGATTTGGAAAAAGCTTCCACATTTAAAGCATTATACGATATTAATGGAGCTACACTTCTCTCTGCACTGGATACTATGGACGAAATATACCCTTCCGACAAGGTAATGACACAGGAAGAAATTAATAAATTGAGACAAAAAGAAAAAATTCAAAATGAAGAACTTAAAAAAGTACACGAACTCGCTAAAAAATTGAATAGTTACCGCACAAAAGACGAAAAGCAAATCATGGAGGCAACTATAGATGAAGACGGATTGATAAATATATGTATGAATATAGATGCAGAATTTGATTTCAAACCTGAAAAATACGGATGCGATAATAACTGGGCATTTGAACATATTAGAAGTATTGACTGCGTTGATCTTGACCTGAGCAACTGCAAACAGCTTACTTCTACAGGAGCACTTGAACTTGTACAGGGTTGCGTAGTAGTAAAAAACAGAGAACAACAAAGGGAATTTGATTATTTCCGTAACGTAGTAGTTTCAATGATAATTTATGAAAATACCCATTATGGGCAACTTAAATAAAGGGAAAACAGATGTTAATACAACAGATACAATATAATAATATACAACCATATCGCAAATTTGGGGTAGTTGCTAAAACAGTACAAAATAAAACCGCTCCTGTCCGATTTTGCGGAGAAATGGAAGAGGATTTAATCCAAAAAATAGGCGACCTTGAAAATCCTGATAAAATTAAAGACCTGCTTGAAGAATATAACATTGCCACTTTTGGCCGTGTTACCACAACCCGACTTACAGAATTTTTAAAAGAAGTTTTTAAAATAGAACAAAAGGTTAAAAATAAACAAACACGAATAGATGCAAAATTGAAAAGTATCTCTACATACACCGCAAGAGAAAATAATAATATCGCAGGAGCCGCAAGGGTTCTAAACGGTATAAATGATGAAGAAATAGAAACATATGACAACCTCGGAGAACAAATTTCCGTAGTTAGAGATGTTCTTGAAAGATATAGTGCAAAAGTAACACGTCCATCCGTATCTACTATTAAAGATTTAGTTTATACAATGCAAAATAATGAGGGAATAATTTCTTCAGAGATGGTAGATTTTATCAGATATATAATTGATAGCCGCAAAATAATACAATCACATAAACTAAAAAATATTGTCTCTGTTATGAAAGATGATAATGGTAATTTAAGCCAAGAAAAATTAGCCGCTTTTTATGCACATGAGTGGAACTATTCTCCTTTAGATTTAAACGTAGAATTTGTCAAAAAATATGGATCCGCTGAGAATACACCGAATATATATGATAAAAAATTTATAGAGCAAGTACGTACAATAGCAAAAATTCTAAATGAAAAAGTTACAACCGACGGACTTCACAACAATTTAAAATATCTAAGAAATGCCGGCTTATTAAACCTTGGAGATTTAGTATGTGCGCTAAGAGATAATAATGGTGAAATTGCCGATACAACAATAGAATCTATTAAAAAAATCATTTCCAAAGCAAAAAATGTTGGAGAACTACCGCAATACCTTTCCTGCCTTAAAGATAAAGATGGAAATATTGACCCTAAAAAAGCAAATGCATTTTACAATTACTATTTATACGATGACTCTTTGGAAGCAACCTCTGATTTTATTATAAAAGCTTTTTCAGATAATCAGCAGGTAAATTATGTTGACGAAATAATCAAAGTCAGAAGTGCTCTCTATAATTCAGATAGTGATTTAGAAAACTTAAGTCCGACAACATACCAAGATATAATATTTGCAATGGTAAATAAAAAAGGTGAAATCCCTGAAGAAACTATAGAATTTCTTAAAAACCTACTTGATATGAAAAAAG
>JAFUUT010000136.1 GCA_017477685.1 bacterium
CTTCTTGATAATCTGGTTGATTATAATATTCTCCAACCATCATTGCGTTTGTAATATTATTTTTGTCTATTCTTGGTTTCATATTTATCTCCTTATTCAAATTCAATAACATTTATTTCCGGTGGGCAGTTGAAACGGAAAGGCAAAATACTTACATCTAGTCCGCGAGTTACAAAAAGAGTTGAAATATCTTTTTGAAGTTTTATCGGTTTTAAGATATCAATTTTAATAGATTCTCCATTTTTCTCTTGCTTCCAGCCTTTTGCGTATTTATCACCATATCTTGATGCGGTAAATATTGGTCCTAAAAACGGAATTCGTATTTGACCGCCGTGGCAGTGTCCGGCAAGAACTAAAGTTATCTCGTCCGGCATTTTAGGGAACATATCAGGTGTATGTGAAAGCATTATTACGGGTTTATTGTATCTTCCGTTTTCATCAACTTCAATACCATCCAATGCTTTATAAATATCAGGTTTTCCTGTGTCATAATCTTCAATCCCTGCGATATAGAGTTTTTGACCATTTACATTTACCCCGACGTTAGAGTTAGATAAAACTTTTATCCCGTTTTGTTCAAGATTTTTGGTAATCTCATCTTTGCCGTACCAGCCGTCGTGGTTACCCAGCGATGTATAAAACCCGAATTTTGCCTTAACTTTGCCTAAAGTTTTGGCAATTTGTTCGATAGGCATAGTTGAATGGCGAGTATGTCCGCAAACAAAATCCCCGGCCGACACAACCAAATCAGGATTTTCTGCGTTAATCTTTTCCACTATCATATCAAGTCGTTTTTGCCCATAAGGTTTGACGTGAAAATCACTTGCAAAAACAATTTTCACACCCTTTAGCTGCGCATCTTGCACGACATAGTGGTTAAACTCAAGCCTGTTCGGTTCAATAAAATATGAATAACCTGCAAGAAGTAAACAAAATAATATAAAAATTATAAGTTTTAAATGTTTCATTAGTTTCCTATTGATTAAAATGCAGGGTGTTTCCACCCCACAATTTATTTTAATTATTTTCATTATACCAATTTACATTTCTTGTCAGGTACATTATCGCGGCAATAATTGCAAACAATCCGATACTTCCGGCAAGTAATGCTATATCTTGTAATCTCAATAGTACATAGAAATAAGCGTATAGTAAACCTATTAATGAGGTTATTCCTGCCGAAAATCCAAAACCTTGTTTTTTAGTAATGACAAAATATGTATAGCCAAAAATCAATGACATTACCATTAACGCTGAAATTAAGTATGCAAGATTAAATGCAATAAGTTCTGATATTGAAACAAGTAACAAGTAGAATATCAAAATTGCCGCACCCAATAAACAATATTGTACAGGGTGAACTTTTTTGTTTTCTTTAGATGTTACTTCATAGATAAAATATCCCATAAATGTAAGCATTAAAAGTAAAAATCCGTATTTCAATGAGCGTTCTGCCATTGAATAATTATCAACAGGAACAAGTAGAGAAACACTTGCAACTGATGGAGCTTCAACTTCATTGCCATAAGCATCCTTTACCAGATTTTGTTGATTTAGTGCAATTTTAGGTACTGACCAAATTGCATTAAAACCTTTTAGTGAAACCGCACGTTTTGTCGGGAGGTAATCCCCTTTGAATTCAGGATCTTTCCAATTGCCTTCGATATAAACTTTGTTGCAGTAACCCCCAAAAGCCACATCTATACTATTCAGACCTCTAATTTCATAATTGATTTCAAAAGGTATGCTTTTATCATTTGTTTTTATGTTTGTAGTGTATGTAACATCATGAGCTCTTGCTTCCGGTGCATTGTTAATCTTAAACCGTGGCTCTTTTACAAAGCCTCTTGTGTCACTAACTTGAATTTTCGTTGTGATTTGTTTACTGCTCAAATCTCCGTATTTATTATTGAAATTCCCCATTTGAGTGACTTGCGCTGTGTAGACAGGAACTTTGAATATCCCTTTTTTACGGATTTCGGTTTTAATTATTACTTTTGCTAAATACATATTCAGTTCTAAATTGTTTACAACTTCTTCTTTCTTTGCATTTTGAGTTGTAAAAGACATAGTTGGAGTCCCGATAGATTGGTTTCCTGCCCAAGACTGTGTCACTTTTTGGACAGCTTCATTTCTGTAATTTGTACGATCTGTAATAATCCCGTACATAAACGCTATCGGAATAAGTAAAAGTAATGATGTTCCGATAATTGTCAATAATTTTTTCATCTTAGAATCAGCTTTATTTTGCTTTGCTTGATATTCTAATTCCTTCTCTAATCTTTCTTCCATTTTATTAATTACTCCTTTCGATATTATATTTTTATCATAAAAATAGGTCAGATATGGTCATAGTGTTTAACTTGATATTGCCTTTATTATTAAAACCATAATAACCCAGGTTATAAGTCTTAATATCAGTTCCCAACAGTTGGATTGTTTTCTTACTGGTTTAGTTAAACGTTGTGTTTTTTGGATAGGATTCCATAAATTCCCTTTTGAATATGGGGCAGATTTTTTACCTTCACCCATATTTATATATACTGGTGAAATGGGTTTGTAAGGACAATATTTATTAGTTGAAAAAGAAAACTTATTTTTTCTTAAAGCTCTTTGTGCTTGCTTTTTTGTTTTAAATACCAGCATATCAAATACACGTCCGCGCATATTTATAAAATATACATTCCAGTATTCCCCTCTCAGGTGTGGAAAAATTACAGCCCAGTGTATTACAAGTCTATCATTATATATCTTAAAATAAAAATGTTCAGGAAAATCAAAGCACCTAAATTGTGGGTGATCACGTCTGTAAACCGACA
>JAFUUT010000137.1 GCA_017477685.1 bacterium
AGACAGTACAACTCAAACCTGCAATGATGATTTCCCTTCAGAGTCTGATATACTGGACTTTATTGAGGCAGGTGTAGATTTAAGAGCCGTAGATCCAAATACCGGTGACACTCTTATGCACGAGATTGTAAAACATAATTATGTTCCGCCGATATGTCGTATATTGCAGAAATATCCGAATGCTCAGGAAATAATTAATACCCCGAACCTTAACAAAGAATCTCCGCTTGATGTTGCACAATCCCCTGAAATGGTGTCTCTATTGACAACATTAGGAGCTAAAAGTCTGAGAGGCTCTGTCGCTGCAGCTGATGCAAAAGTGGTTGCGGCACGGCAATTTATGTCAAAGCCTGTATCTGACGTTGTTGCCGAGAAACTTAAAACAGAAGAAACAGTACCTGATACTGATATAGAGCCGGCTGATCCGGTTAATGAACCGGAAAATTCATTGTCGGAAGAACCGAAAACGGATTCTTCGGATAATGAAGTTCCGAATTTCGATGATTTAATTGAAGAAGTTCCGACTGAAGACGTTCCGTCTGATGAAGTGCAGCCTGAAGACGTTCAGCCAGAAGACGTTCCGACTGATGAGGTTCCATCGGAAGATACTTCTCAGGTGGCTTCGGTTGGACAATCTGTTTCTGCACCTATTACGGATAAAGAGCTGCTCAGTGCTGCTATTACAGGAGAAACAAATCCCTCCGGAGAGGTTGGCGAAGCTCTTGGCGCAATCTTTGGTTCAGGCGCTCAAGTTAGGGGTGTAGCTCCGGGGGAAGCCTTGAAAATCAGTATTTCTACTGATGGTTCTGAACAGGACATCCAATCCTATGATATGACTCAAAATGGAGATAATCCTCAAGATATTCCCGCTTTTGATGATTTGATAGGCTTATCCGATGTAAAAAAAGACCTGCGTGCAAATATAATTGAACCACTTAAAAATAAAGCGGTTTCTGATAGGATGAAAGCCAATAATGTAGATTTGCCAAATGGTATTCTGTTTATATCCAAGGGCGGAGAACTCACCTTGATAAGAGCAATGGCTAAAGAGGCAAATCTTCCTCTGATACCTATTGAAGATCCGACTCATTTTCCTAAAATTTTAGCACATGCGCAAGCTGAGTATAAGAAAACAGGTAGAAAACAGGGAGTATTGGCTCTGGGTTTTGATAAATTCTTCCCTGGACAAAACCAAAACGGACCCGCTGCGAATGCTTTTAAAAACCGATTGAAAGGTATAAAAGATAAGGGTGTTTTATTCATCGCAACTTCTCCTGAGAGATTTAATGTTCCGTGTGATTTCATGCAGTCAGGTATTATAGATAAAATTGTTGAAATCCCTATGCCTAATGAAGATGACAGCATTGAATTTTTCAAAAAATATTTTGAAAACAGAGATATTTTTAAAGGCTTGTCAGAGGAAGAATCTATCAATCATATGGCTTCTTTGACAGAAAATATGTCTTTCTCTGATATTACAAGAGTTTTGGAAGAAGCTGCAAGAACTACAGTGTCAAGATCTCTTGATAGTGTGACGGATGAAATCTTTATGGAGGAATTAAATGATTTCAGTAAAGAATCCGGCAGAACGGAAATAAATGATTTCAACAGAACTGCGGGTTTAGATAGTCCTGATTTGCCTCGTGTTCCGGTTAAGGAAGGTGAAATGATGAACCTTGATGAACTTGCAGGTATGGAAAAAATAAAAGAACAATTGCGCAAATCATATATAGAACCGATGAAACATTTTGATGAATACTCAAAAGTGTTTAAAGAAGGCGAAATTATCCCTGACGGAGCTATTTTCTACGGGCCTCCAGGCAATGGTAAAACAATAACAGCAAAAGTATTTGCGCGTGAACTTGGTCTTCCGTTTTACGAACTCAAACTTTCTGAATTCGGTACATCGTTAGTTCATGAAACTGCAAAAGAACTTCATAAACGTGTACAGCCCCTAAAAGATAAATATGAAAAGACCGGAGAGATGTCTGTACTGTTTATTGATGAATTTGACGGTATGGGCGGGAACAGGAACGGTGACGGACAAGTGGACAGAGAACTTGCGAATGCTTTGCTGCAAGAATTTACAAGCCCGTCAAAGTCCGGTATTATACTTATTCTTGCGACAAACTATATAGAAGACATTGATGCTGCGCTAAAACGTCCGGGCAGGTCTGATGAGCGCCTATATTTTGGAAATCCGAACGAGTTTGAACGTAAAGATTTGATTAGTAAAACTTTGTCAAGATTTTCGTTTACAAAAGAATATCTTTCGGATGAAGATTTTGTAAATAAACTTGTAAAAGATACCGACGGGCTTTCTTTTGCCTCTATAAGCAAGATGTTGATACGTGCAGCACGTGATACATTCATATATAAAGAGGACTTCAAAACTGCCATCAATAAGAGATTCGATGCAGCGTTAGAACAAAAATTGAGTGACTTGTCAGGTACTGAAGGGTTAAAACAATACGAATACACTCCAACAGACCTTACATTTGATGAGATAGGCGGTATGGATGAAGTTAAAAGACAATTACAAGAGGGCGTCATCGATATGTGGGATCCTGAACTAAGGAACTACTTAATTTCTTGTAAAATGGAACCTCCGGGCGGATTTATACTTTACGGACCTTCAGGTACAGGTAAAACTACTCTTGTCAAAGCATTAGCAAGAAAGATGGATGTTCCTTTGTATATTATGGATTACAATCAGGAAGGCAACGAATATATCCATCAGGTTTCAAAACATATTCATGAAATTTTTGAAAATCTTTCGATTATTGCAAAGATACGAAAGGGACCTGTAATGCTGTTCTTTGATGAAGTGGAAAGATTTATTCCAAGGCATGCTGAAAGACATCAGATAGAAGAAGTAAATACTTATAAAGAGGCTATGAATACTGCATCTTTGAATGGTATTATACTTGCCGGTGCAACCAATACTATAGAAAAGGTTGACGAGCC
>JAFUUT010000138.1 GCA_017477685.1 bacterium
CTAATCTTCTTTAACTGTAACGCCCATTGCTCTGCAAGAACCTGCAATCATCTTGACTGCAGCATCCATTGTTGTAGCATTCAAGTCGTTCATTTTAATTTTAGCAATTTCCTCAAGTTGAGCTCTTGTGATTTCAGCAACTTTATCTTTGTTTGGAGCTGATGAACCCTTTGGTATATTAAGAGCTTTTTTAATCAAAACAGGAGCCGGTGGTGATTTCAAAACAAAAGTGAAACTTCTGTCTTCGTAAACATCAATAATAACAGGAATAATGTAACCTGCTTTGTCTTGAGTTTTAGCATTGAATTGCTTACAAAAATCCATAATGTTAACACCATGTTGACCCAAAGCAGGACCAACCGGAGGTGATGGATTTGCTTTTCCGGCTTCGATTTGAAGCTTGATTTTTCCTACTACTTTTTTTGCCATTTTTTTCTCCTTTTGTGGTAATAACGAAGTGTTTAACACTTCTTCCACAGTTTGTGTGTGTACCTTTTGGTTTGATAAGTTTGATAGGTTGGTTAAGTTTGATAAGTTCGTATCAGTTATTTAGTTTTTAATACTTGCTCGGCTATTCAGCGATTTTAAATTCCTGTAAAGAACTTATTCTGCTTATCCTACTTATCCTACTTGCCAAACTTTATTATAATTTATTTATTTGATTATACTCGAGTTCAACCGGCGTTTCACGACCAAAGATTGAAACATTTGCACGAATCTTAGATTTATCAGGGTATACTTCAATAATTTCAGCATCAAAGTCTGCAAACGGTCCTGATACAATTCTAATCTTATCTCCAACTTTAACATCAAGTTCAACTTTTTCAACTTGAGATGATGTTCTGTGCAATATTCTTTTAATTTCGCTTTCACGAACAGGTATAGGCTTTTTAACAGAGCCGACAAATTTTGAAACTCCGGAAGTATGTCTCACAACATACCAGCTGTCTTCATCCATTATCATTTCTACAAGCACATAACCCGGGAAGATTTTTTCTTCTTTTTCTTGTTTTTTCCCGCCTTTTACTTGCACAACAGTTTTTTGAGGAACTTCGACTCTAAAAATCTTGTCACCCATATTCATATACTCGATACGTTTTTCAAGATTGACTTTAACCTTGTTTTCATATCCGGAATATGTGTGAACGATATACCATCTTTTTTGACTCTTTTTAGATTCTTTTTCTTCAGCTTCCATTGCTCTTTCTTGAGCAATATCTTCATTTAGCTGTTCTTCCATTGTTTTTTCTCTTTTTGCCATAAGCCACCTTTATAATTTTTGGTAAAATCTTACTTTATAAAACTCAAAAGTAATTTGAAAACTACATCCATCAAATAAATTGCAACCGTGAACACAAAAACAATAATGATGACAGAAATTGTTTCACCTACAACCTGATTTTTATCAGGCCAGCTGACTCTGCTCCATTCTGCTTTTACACCTTTGAAATATGTTTTGATAGATTCAACTGCATTATTCATCTTATTATTCCTTTGCTTTTGAGTAAATCGCGCCCTGAAGGACTCGAACCCTCGACATCCGGTTTTGGAGACCGACGTTCTACCAACTGAACTAAGGACGCATATTGAGAAGTCTGATAGGTTTGATAAGTTTGGTAAGTACATTTCTATAATAATCTTTATGTAACGAACTTATCTTACTTATCTGACCTATCTTACTCATCCTGCTTACTTAGTTTCCTTGTGTACAGTGTGTTTTTTACACTTCGGACAATATTTATTCAACTCCATTCTTTCTTTTAGAGTCTTTTTGTTTTTAGTTGTTGTGTAGTTTCTTTCTTTGCATTCTTCGCATGCAAGAACTACCATTTTGTCATTTTTTCCTTTGATACCCATTGTTTTATTTCCTTTTTTATTCTAAACTTTTTAACCATTTAAAAAGAATGTGGTTTTCACATTCTCATTTTTCGGCTTATGTCATATATTTTACCCGAAACAAAATAAATTGCAAACAAAATGTTAAAAAATACTAAATTTTTGACAAAAAAAACTCCGGAACAACCGGAGATTTTTTCTAAAGTTTTTTCATATCTTTATCGGATGTCCAGCCTCGCTCCTTTGAAGAAACAGAACCTGCATAACGGCCGGCACCCTCATTTCTAATCTGTTCCATATAAATTTGGCCATTTTTTACAACTTGCTGCAATTGAGTTAAATTGCCTTCCAAACTTGTCAGAACTTGTTGTGCATATAACTCTGCACCTTCTCTGATTTTCATAGCTTCTTCTGTTGCTTGCATTCTGACCTGTTCAGAATCTTGACGAGCAACATGCTTGATATTTTCACATTCGGAAACAACTTCATTTTTAATTCTTATACCTTCACGCTCGATAGCTTTTATTCTATCGGATTCAGACAACATCCTGTCAGCTTCAAGCTGGGCATCCTGAATAATTTTATTTGCCTTTTGCTGTGCTTCTGCCTGTAATTCTTCTTTACGTTTCAAGAATATTCTTGCTTCTTGAACTTCCGGCGGAAGAGCGGCATATATTCTATCTATCAATGTTTCAACTTGCGGTTTGTTTATAATTGCAAACTTAGAAATAGAAAAACCATCTTCGATAGCTATTTCTAACATCTTTAATAAATCATAAACACCATTTTGACGTTCATATGCTTCATCTTGCGGCATGCTTATACCCCTTATCCCTTTCAATTTTATACTAACAATATATTAAATAAACTAGTATTAATTGTCAAATTATTTTATACTGTTGAGATTACATATTTTAACATGTTTAAACATGAGTAAGAAAAAAAATGCATTGAAGAATTACTTCAATGCATTTTACGAAATTTTTCCCTTTAAAATAAATTATTTTGCCGGAACTTTAAATATCACTTGCAATAATCCTCCAAATTTTTCCCTTAAGAACTTATCATAGCTAGGATATTTTTTAGCAAATGCTTGATATTCTAACCACACACGACTTAAACATTGTTTAAATTCTTCACTGTTTGCACTTGAAGCAGCTACCTTTTTTATCAAGTCAGCCATATTTTGCATTTTTGCAGGGATCTTTTCAAGAACAACAGGCTCTAAAGTTTCAACAGCTTTTTTAAACTTTGGAGCTTCCATTTTTGCAGCTTGTTCCGGAACTTTAACAAATTTTTTAGCTTTATGAGCCGCCATTTTTAATGCGTTCTGAATTTTTACTGAAGATGCTACTTTTTTACCTACAACTACTGCCGCAACTACCCCGGCGGCAACGGCCAAAACTTTTGCCAATTTTGATGTAGATTTTTTCCCTTCTTCATCTTGTTTAGATACTAAAGAAGACGCCAAAAGGCTTGTGCCTACAGCACCTAAAGCCGCATATTTAACAGGTTTTGGTGCTTTTTTAACAGCAGCGTACACACTTTTTCCCATTGAGCCAATTTTCATAACTAAATTCCTTCCTTTCTACCTTACACAATAAAAAAACGTATAATATTATAAAAAGAATTTTGTTATAAAAATTGCTAAATAAAAGAAATTGGATTTACATTTCTTAATAAGGCATAAATTAGTGTTTATCAGACTTATTAGCCTGAGTAATTACACGCGGCAAAGATTTTACTATTTTGTCCATAACCGCTTTAGCCTTGTCTGCTTCGACTATCGAACGGTTCAGAAATGCAAACCCGTTATCAAAAAGCAGTTCCAAATTTTTTAGACAATCATATATACTGTCACTTTGATTTTGGATATCAGGTTCAATATCATGGTTTTTTAAATACTGACGTGCGATTTGGACATCCTCGGGCAAAGCGGAATAAAGCTCATCAATAATCTTTTCTACCCCGCGTTTATCGATTGCAACATACCCTCTAAAAATAGGCAATGAATAACTTGAATTAAGCTCTTTTTCTAAATCTTTTATATACTCTAATGATCTAAAAAACATACTACACCTGCTTTCTGTTATTTAGGTACACATAAACAGGCTCCGGCACAAACTTTGAAATATCGCCGCCATTTGCAAGAATTTCTTTTATCGTAGAAGAAGAAATAAAGTTGTACTCAGGTTTTGTAGTTAAGAATACTGTTTTTATTTCATCACACAAAGCACTATTGGTTTGAGATAATTGCATTTCAAATTCGAAATCCGAAA
>JAFUUT010000139.1 GCA_017477685.1 bacterium
GTTTCATTAGGCTTAGAAAGAATTTCATCCGTTCTTGAACTGTTGGGAAACCCTCAAGATAAACTAAACTGCATACATGTGGCAGGTACAAACGGAAAAGGTTCGGTTTGCGCAATATTGGCCTCTATTTTAGATGCTGCAGGCAAAAAAGTCGGCTTATATACGAGTCCGCACATTTTCAAATACACCGAAAGAATACAAATCAACAAAACACCTATATCGGATGCCGATTTTGCAAAATACGTACTAGAGATAACAAATCTGGCAGAGAAAAACAATATCGATTTAACCGAATTTGAAATACTTACTGCTGTAATGTTTAAATACTTTGCAGATAATAACGCAGAAGTCGTAGTATTAGAAACGGGACTTGGCGGAAGGCTTGATGCTACAAATGTTATAAAAAAGAATTTATGTTCTATAATTACCCATATTGATTTAGATCACACAGAAAAACTCGGAGATACAATTGATAAAATCGCAGCCGAAAAAGCACAGATTATAAAACCTAATTGCCCTTGTATTGTTTGCGAAGGGAAAGAAGTTTTTTACGACAAAGCAATGGAGGCAGATGCACCATTAGAAGTCATTATACCATATTCCAATACAGACAAACTTTCACTAAAAGGTATCAACCAGCAAGAAAATCTTTCTCTTGCCCTCTCGGCAATAGATATTTGTTTTCCTGAAATAAAACAAAATGTAATAGATAAAGGATTGGAAAATGTTCATCATCCTTGCAGATTTCAATACATACAAGATAAAAATCTTATAATTGACGGAGCACATAACCCCAACGGAATTTCATCACTTGTAAAAAATTTAGAATATTATTACCCGTTTGAAAAAAGAAGATTTATATTCGGATGTTTAAAAAATAAAGATTATCCTAAAATGCTTAATCAACTATTAAGAAAAAATGATGAAGTATATTTTTATCATTTTAACAACCCAAACTCTGCAACTTATGAGGAACTAAACAAAGTTTCACCAATACAGGGAAAAGAATTAATACAAAATACGCAAATACCGTTCAATGACGGCAAATTAAACATCATTTGCGGCTCATTCTATATGTTATCGGAATTATGTAAAAGATTTGGCATTAATATTTTGTAAAATATAATAAAACTTTGTGTTTTTAGCCTATGTTTGATTTATAATCAGACTTGAGAGGTATATCTTGAAACAATCAAAATTAACAGTGATGATATTTGCAGCGTTGATAATCGGCGTTGTTTTTGGTCATTTTTGCCCCCACCTAGCGGTTAAGATGAAGACATTTGCCGTTATATTTTTACGCATGGTAAAAATGATTATTGCACCACTATTATTTGCGACACTTGTAAGCGGTATTGCAGGGCATAGTGATGTCAAAAAACTTGGCAAAATCGGTTTAAAAACAATCATTTATTTTGAAATCGTTACAACACTTGCCCTAATAATCGGATTAACAATGGGAAATATCTTCAATCCGGGCAAAGGCTTTGGCGGAGCTGTAGCAAACCCTGAACTCTTAAAAGAAGCAGGGCTGATGGCTGTAACAACACCACATACCTCGATATCTGAGATGGTAATGAATATATTCCCGACAAGTATTGTTCAAGCAATGTCCGAAGGTAATTTACTTCAAATTGTAGTATTTTCAATATTCTTCGCAATTGCAATATGCGCAGTCGGAGAAAAATCAAAACCTGTAATGACACTATTGGATTCTATATCCCAGATAATGTTTAAATTTACGGAATACGTAATGTATTTTGCCCCTTTGGGTATATTTGGAGCTATTGCATCAACAGTTGGAACAAACGGTTTATCAATATTAAAAAATTATGCAAAAGTAATATTTTCACTATATACTGCACTTGCGATATTTGTAATGTTGGTTCTTTTTATAGCCTGCAAATATGCAAGAATTTCGCTAAGAAATTTGCTTATGGTAATACAAGAACCGGCAATATTGGCATTTACGACAGCAAGTTCAGAAGCGGCATTTCCGAAAGCAATAGAATTGATGGAGAAATTCGGAGTTCCGCAAAATATCGTCAGTTTCGTAATGCCTGCAGGATATACGTTTAATCTTGACGGCAGCACGTTATACCTTGCAATGGCCGTAATATTTTCATCACAGATATGCGGAATTAATCTGGATGTAAACCAGCAAATACTAATGATGCTTGCTCTTATGCTGACAAGCAAAGGTATTGCAGGTGTACCAAGAGTTTCACTTGTCGTACTTGCAGGCACACTGGCAAGTTTCAATATACCGCTAATCGGAGTTGCAATACTGCTTGGTATAGACCAAATTCTTGATATGGGACGAACAACCGTAAATCTTGTGGGCAACTGCGTTGCAACAGTAGTTATTGCAAGATGGGAAAATGCTTTTGATTACGAAAAAATGAACACTTATATAAAAGAGTGCGGAACCCAAACTAAATTAGTAGAAGCAAATTAATAATAAATAAAGGATAAATAAATGACTGAAACAACACAAAAACAATACAAAGACACATTAAATCTGCCTCAAACAACATTGGCAATGAGAGCGAATGCAACACAAAAAGAACCTGAAATTCAAAAATTTTGGGAAGAAAATGACATTTATAATAAAATGCTTTCTAACCGCGATAAATCA
>JAFUUT010000140.1 GCA_017477685.1 bacterium
TCGTCCGCGTTAATTTGTGCATCTTGGCTGATATGAAGCATAGAAGACTGGCTCAGGCTTCCGCCTGTTTTGTGCAAAGAATGAACAACAATATCCGCACCGAGTTTTAGTGACGTTTCAGGAAGTTTATCATTAAAATTCCATAAACATCCGTGTGCTTCATCGACAATTAAAGGAACATCATATCTTTTGCATATTTCAGATATTGATTTAACGTCAGATACAACTCCTTCATATGTTGGGTTTGTAATCCAAACAGCAGAAACATTATCGTTTTCTTGTAATAATTTTTCAACATCTTCGGCTTTTATATTTCCCCAAAGTCCCCAATCACTAAATTTTTCAGGCAAAACCCACAAAGGTTCTGCTCCGGATATAATTAAACCTGTTAATATTGATCGGTGGCAATTGCGGTTAACAATAACCTTTTGTCCTTGTTTAGTTAACCCCATTGCAATAGCGAGGTTTCCTATTGTTGAACCGTTTAATAAAAAGAAAGTTTTTCTGGCTCCGAATGCCTGAGCCGCAAGTTCTTGAGCTTCTTTTATCGGCCCTGTTGCAGGGTTTAGTGTTCCAAGCCCGTCAAATTCATCTGTGGTGTCAACTTTCAAAGCTTTTTTGCCTAATAAATTTCTAAAATCAGGCAATGTTCCAAGTCCTTTTGTGTGTCCGGGAATATGGAATTGATAAGTAGGATTGTCGAACGCCGTTTTTAGTGCTTCAACAATCGGGGCGTAGATTTCTGTTTTTTTATTTTGTTTAATTATATTCGGCATAGCAAAAATATATACCAAAAATAAATTAAATCAAATAATATATGCTATAATTTAATAAAATGAAAAGATTTGTTAAATGTATAATTTTGTTGTTAATAATTTTTATATCTTTGCATTGCAAAGCATATTCTAGTGATGAATTTTTAGTGCAGGAAATGCTTGAAAACCCTCAAACGGGAGAAGTTAATTTGGATGTAAATACTGATACGGCGTCAGTAGAGGAAACAATTGCCCCTTCAGAAGAATTGTCTTCTAAGAGTACCACGGCTCCAATTGAAGATGATGACGACGAAGACGATATGACGGATAGTATAGAAGAAGAATTCAAATTTTTCGATAAACTCGGTCGAGATAAAAATGCAAATATTGAAGCGGAAAACATTTTTAAGAAGGTTATGAAAAGTAAAATTACACGAACAGACATCCCTTCATTTCTCCTTAAAAATGAATTAACTGCAGATTATAAGAGAGGACCTATTGATGAAGTTCAGTATTATTTTGGGTATAGGGGCTCATTGAATGGATTGTTTTCTCCTCACAAATACTCTACAAAATATGATAACCTGACAACAGAGGTTGGTGTGTACGGAAAATTTAAAAATCCTCACTATGATTTCAAGTTAAAACTGCGTCCTATACCTAAAGACGGAGTTAACTATATTGATCAGCTTATTGGTGATGCTTATATTGTTAATACTCAGATCCCTAATCATAAAATTATTGCTGGGTTCTCACGAGTTCAAACAGGAATTGAGGGAGGAACATCATCTTTTCTCTTGCCGTTTGTCTCTCGTTCTCAAATCGGCAGAACCTTTGGCAATGCTCGTTCCATGTCATTAAAGGTTATCGGTAATTATAATTATGCCGATTACAGTATCTCCGCAGGGTCATCGGGACGTTATATCACAAGCGGTATGCCGGGCGCAGAATTTAACGGCTGGATAAACCTCAAGCCGTTCGGAACTCATGACGGTAAGTATGGTAAATTAACTCTCGGCGGCGGTATCAATTCCGGGCATAACAGGAATGATTACAATGTCGGAAGTGTTTATGTAGGGTACAAACATAAAAAATTGTGGACAAATTTTGAAGCAGCAATTGCTGATGGTTACAGTGGTTCTGAAGGAATAAGTAATAAAAAGGCCTCAGGGTTGGCGTTTACATTAGGGTGGAAATTCAAACCGTATTTACAGGTAATCGGTCGTATTGACAGTTTTGACCCTGATAGGGGTGTGCGCAATAATCGTAAAAATGAATATTCAATTGGTGTGAACTGGTTTATCAAAGGACAAGCATTGAAACTGGTATTTAATTATGTGTTCTGCCAATACCAGAATGCCCCTGATGCTCATAGGTTTATAATGGCAACTCAGGTTATGTTATAATTTTTTTATTCGGAGGGTGGTTATGCACAATATTACTTTAATAAACGGTGACGGTATAGGGCCTGAAATCAGCCAAAGTGTTATGGATATTATAAAAGCAAGCGGTTTGGATATAAATTGGGATATTCAAACAGCAGGTGCCGATGTTATAGACAAAGAAGGTTCTCCGTTGCCTCAAAGGGTCTTAGATTCTATAAAGAAAAACAAAGTTGCACTGAAAGCTCCAGTAACGACTCCGATTGGTAAAGGGTTCCGCTCTGTAAATGTTCGGTTAAGAAAAGATTTGGATTTGTATGCAAATCTTCGTCCTTGCAAAAATCTTCCCGGTGTCGAAACAAGATTTTCAGGGGTTGATTTGGTTGTCGTTAGAGAAAATACAGAAGATTTATACGCCGGAGTGGAAGAACAAATAGATGCCGATACTGCACATAGTATTAAAATCATTACACGAAACGCCTCAGAACGAATTTGCAAATTTGCTTTTGAATATGCTCTGAAGAATAACAGGCATGAGGTTTGTGCCGTTTCAAAAGCTAATATTATGAAGCTTTCTGATGGACTGTTTTTGGACTCATACAGAAATGTGGCGAAAAATTATCCGACTATTAAAACTCGTGAGATTCTTGTTGATAATTTGTGTATGCAGCTTGTGCAAGATCCAACACGCTTTGATGTTCTGGTTTTGCCGAATTTGTACGGTGATATAGTTTCTGACTTGACTGCCGGTTTAATCGGGGGACTTGGGGTTGCTCAGGGTGCTAATATAGGATTTGACTGTGCCGTATTTGAACCTGTACACGGTTCTGCTCCCGATATAAAAGGACAAAACAAAGCAAATCCGACCGCACTTTTGCTATCCGCAATCGAAATGCTCAGATACATTGGCGAAAGAACGTATGCTGACAGAATTGAAAAAGCACTATTTGCAACACTTTCTCAAGGCTATAAAACTCAAGATCTTGGCGGGAATTTATCTACCACCGAATTTACTAAAAAAATTATTAATAATCTTGAAATATAGTATGATAATTATTAAATATGATATAGAAATCGGACAGAGCATACGCTCTGTCCGATTTCTATATTCTCTGAATGTTATATTTCAAACAGACTGTGAAGTCTTGTCTGGATATCTTCTTCATCAAGTTCGTTAGTCAATCTGTTCAAATCGATGGCCATTTGATAGTAGTGCGCGGCATCGTTTGTGAATCCCATTTCCTGACTTGCACGCCCTGCATTGAAGTATGCAAGAGTATAATTAGGGTTTAGATTTATTGCTTCTTCAAAATATTCCAA
>JAFUUT010000141.1 GCA_017477685.1 bacterium
CTCTTAATTTTTAAAGAAATACAGAATTGTCCAGATTACCAAATCTTGATGCTATATCATTTTTTAAATTATTTTCCATAGGGGTATAAATGCTATTAATATTCTCAATACCTTGTCGTGCCAGTGCTTTTAATTGATTATCCCACTGCTTTCTTTCGGTATCGGAAATTTCAAATAGATTTGATAATCCTGTGTTCATTCCTTTTTGGATAGAATCAAAAATATTTTTTTCAGCATCAGACATGTTGTATTCTGTCACAATGTTGTTCCCTTTTTTATTCGCGGTTGCGACTGTTCTGCCGTTGACAACGACAGTTCCGCCCGAATACTTCGGAGCCTTTGATTTTTTGCCCATAAATATAATGTCCTTTCTAAAAGGACAGAGCCATTAAAAATGAAATAGTAAAACAACATTGTTATTATACCATTTTTTAAAGATATTGTAAAGTTTAAGCTTTTTTATTTGAAAAATAATTATATGCGTATAATAATATTTTTATGGCAGATAGGATAAAAGTTGTTGGTGCTAAAGAGCATAATTTAAAAAATGTATCTTTAGAAATCCCCAAAAATGAGATGGTTGTGTTTACCGGTGTTTCCGGTTCCGGCAAAAGCTCTTTGGCTTTTGATACTATTTTTGCGGAAGGTCAAAGGCGCTATGTAGAAAGTTTGTCTACATACGCGCGGCAATTTTTAGGTCAATTGGATAAACCTGATGTTGAGTATATAGACGGCTTATCCCCTGCTATTTCTATAGACCAAAAATCTACAAGTAATAATCCGCGTTCTACTGTCGGTACTATTACGGAAATTTATGATTATCTGAGACTTTTATATGCTCGAATCGGTACTCCGTATTGCCCTAAATGCGGTAAAAAAATTAAACCTCAATCACTGGATGAAATTGTTTCAAAGATTATGAGTCTTGATGAGGGCACAAAAATTCAAATTTTAGCTCCTATAGTACGCGGTAAAAAGGGGGAGTATTCTTCTACCTTTAGAGAGCTTATGCAAGAGGGCTTTGTAAGAGTTAAGGTTGACGGAGAAATTTATAATCTCGATGAAGATGAGATAGAACTTGAAAAAACTAAACGTCACGATATAAGTGTTGTGGTTGACAGAATTGTCGTAAAAGAATCAGCCCAATCAAGAATTGCCGATAGCGTTCAAACTGCCCTTCAACGTGCGGACGGAGTTGTCGTTGTTGATATTCCGTCAGATAAAGAACTGGTGTTTAGTGAAAAATTAGCTTGTCCTAATTGTCATATAAGCTTTGAAGAATTAACGCCGAGAATATTTTCTTTCAACGCTCCGTATGGAGCTTGTGAACGGTGCGGAGGTTTAGGCGCTGATTTTGTTATTGATCCTGATTTGGTTGTGCCTGATAAATCAAAATCTATTAATGAAAATGCCATATATGCATGGGATAGGCCTGCAACTACTTATTATAAAGACATGCTTACTTCTGTATGCTCCGCATTTAATATTGATATGGATAAGCCTTTTGAAAAGTTGTCAAAAGAACATCAGGATATTATCCTTTACGGTTCAAAAGAACCAATAAAAATGAAAGTTAAAGATTTCGGAACAAGCCGTTATCAAACAAGAATAATGCCGTTTGTTGGCGTTATACCTTTTTTGGAAAAGCGTTATAATGATACGAATGTTGATTACTGGCGGGAAGAAATTGAACCGTTTATGATAACTAAGCCTTGTCCTGTTTGCCATGGGGCAAGATTAAAAGAGTTCCCTCTGGCTGTTAAAATTAAAGATAAAAATATTTATGAATTTACGCTGCTTTCTATTGATGACGAATTCAAATTTATAACCGATTTATATTTAGATTTGGAGGAGTTCCAGCTGAAGATTGCAAAACAAATATTGGATGAGATACGTGCGAGGTTGAAATTTTTAATCGATGTCGGACTTCATTATTTGAACTTAGCCCGCATGGCAGGAACATTATCAGGCGGCGAAGCCCAGAGAATTCGTTTGGCTTCTCAAATCGGGAGCGGACTGAGCGGTGTTTTGTATGTTCTTGATGAGCCTTCAATTGGTTTGCATCAGCGTGATAACGATATGTTGATTAAAACATTGTTCAAACTTCGGAATTTGGGCAATACCTTGATAGTTGTTGAACATGATGAAGATACTATAAGAAGTGCGGATTATATCGTCGATATCGGCCCAAAAGCAGGTGCTGCAGGCGGCAAAATTATTGCTCAAGGCTCTGTTGAAGATATAATTGCCGCTAAAAATTCTATTACCGGCAAATATTTGTCGGGAGAGAAAAGTATTCCGATTCCAAAAAAACTTCGCGGCGGGAATGGTCATTTCCTCAAAATTAAAAATGCCCATCTGAATAATTTGAAAAATATTGATGTTGATATCCCGTTAGGCAAAATAGTTGTTTTGACAGGAGTTTCCGGCAGCGGGAAGTCAAGCTTGATGCAAGATTTACTGTATGAGTTTGCAATCCATAAACTTCGCCGCAACAAACCTAAACCTCAGGGTATAGATGATATATTAGGGTTTGAACATATTGACAAAGTTATTGATATAAATCAGTCGCCAATCGGACGCACTCCCCGTTCTAATCCTGCGACATATACTGATGTATTTTCTCATATTCGTGATTTGTATGCTAAAACTACAGAAGCAAAAATACGCGGATATAAACCGGGACGTTTTAGCTTTAATGTTAAAGGCGGCAGGTGTGAAGCCTGCAAAGGTGACGGTTTATTAAAAATTGAGATGAATTTTTTATCTGATGTCTATGTTAAATGTGATGTCTGTGGCGGTAAACGATACAACAGAGAAACTCTTGAAGTGAAATACAAAGGAAAAACAATTTCTGATGTACTTGATATGAGTGTAAAAGAAGCTTTAGATTTCTTTGAAAATATTCCGGCAATAAAAAGAAAACTTCAAACTCTTAATGATGTCGGTCTTGATTATATGAAGCTCGGACAAAGTGCTACAACCTTGTCCGGCGGTGAAGCTCAACGTATAAAACTTGCGGCGGAGTTGAATAAACGCTCTACGGGTAAAACTCTTTATTTGCTTGACGAGCCGTCAGTAGGGTTACATTGGGCTGATTTGGACAAACTGGCAAAAATACTTCACGCCCTTGCAGATCAAGGCAATACTATCCTTATGATAGAGCATAATCTCGATTTAATTAAGATTGCAGACCATATTATAGACCTTGGCCCTGAAGGTGGAATTGAAGGAGGTCGTATTGTTACCCAAGGAACTCCTCAAGATGTTATGAAATGTAAAGATTCTTATACAGGTAAATATCTCGCGAAATACTTGAATATAAAGGAAGTATCTTGATATTTTTGAAAATATCTGCTAAGATATATTAAGATAAGATAGTATGTATAAGGCAAAAAATATTTCTTTCATGTTTTATTTATATTATCGAAGTAAATTAAAAAAATAATTACAGAAAAGGAGTAA
>JAFUUT010000142.1 GCA_017477685.1 bacterium
AAATCCTCCATATACTCCGATACACAGTAAACCGTCATCATCTAAAACAATGTTAAACTTTCTGCTGCCGTCTGAATTTTTAAATTTATTCAAATAATTCATCAATTTCATCAATTTGTCGTGGTCTTTGTATTTTGCCACCGCATTTTCTATTTCTTTAAACTTTGGACAAGATTTGTCATAAGTATAGGATTCAAGCATAACTTCAATTGTTGATAACAAATCCGCATCCCTAAATCCGTAGTTTGCCAAGAATGCATCTCTTTTGTCCCTGTCAAGATTTCCGTTTTCATCCTTGACTATTTCCATAACTATAGGGACTAAAGTAATATCCGTATTATTTTTTTCATTCGCAATTGTTTCAAAGAATTTCATCATATCAGAGGAAACTTTGCCTTCATTATTTCTCATTGCTTTTGCAATGTCTGCCAATGCGGTTTGTGTTATATTTGTAAATCTGCTCTTTAATCTGTTAAAGATTTGTGACAATACAAACAATTGTTCGCCAAAAGTTTCATATTCACTTTGATCTGAAACATCTTTGGAATTATACAAAATAGCTAAATTTTTACTTACTTTAGGCTTTATAGTTTCGATGTTAGTAAGAAATTTATCAAGATTTTCTTCTCTTTCTTTCTGTTTGGCGTCTTTTGAGTCGCATGTGGATTTTAAATCAACGACATCTTCTAAAATACCTTTTAGCTCGTCCTTTGAGACCACGCCAAATGAGGAAAGTCTTTTCAAGAAATCGGATACATTAGAGGCACCATTATTTTCATCACTTGCCCATGTGATAAAATCCTGTCCCGTATTAGAACCAAAATTCGGCACAGATACGGATTTTGGCACATATTGACCGCGAGCGTGGTTATAGTTGTAAAATTGAACTCTTTGAACTTGCATTTATATTTCCCTTAATATAATTTTTGTTATGCTATATAAATGCCCGTAAAAATATTTTTTGCTAAAAAAGAAAATCAAGTTTTACAATTTGTAATATAATTCACTCACAAACTAATTTTTATTATTTTTGTTAAAACCTATAGATTTGAGAAAATTACGTATCGGCGCAAAAATGCTTTGATCCTTATCAATATATGGCTTAGCTTTAGGATTAATTTTTGCATAATGCTCAACAGGGAGATATGTGTCGGTGTAATCTGTTGTGTATAAAGTGTTATTACGTACTATGGTTGTTTTATTCACGTATTTGTCAAAATGTTCCGCATCTAAAATATACGCATCGACATCAGGAGCGGCAACATATTCTACTGTCATTTCTCCTCTTACTCTGTCTGTGTATTTTTTAGTCAAAGCCTTGTCGGCAGATTCCATAAAACTTTTCGGTTTGAGCATAAAATCCGTATTCAATTTCAACGTATCATTTCCCAGATGTATATACTCAGGATTATTAATGATATTTACTCCTGCATTCCTCAAAGAATCGATATTCTGCATAACTTTTTGAGGAACGTAATGTTTTGGCATAACCTTGTATGCCGGTGCTTTTTTGCAAGCGGTTGCAGATAACGCCAATGAGGCTGCCAATAAGCCTGCCCTGATACTGCTAATTTTGAGACCCATAATTATACCCCTTTCTTTGTTTGTATAATTTAATCACGGATATATTTGATTGTAAATGACTCTTTGTTCGAAAAAGTAATTAACAAATGTAAAATTTTTGCAGGAGTAATTATTTTTGCAATATGTTTATTTTAGAATGGATATAGTTAGTGGATATTATTTAGTATATATTGGGAGAAGAAATGCGAGTAAACAGTGTTTTTGGCTATTTGTTGCCGAGCAGTCCGGTTGTAATGCAAAGAAGAAACGAAGGTATGAGAATTCCCGCTCCGGAATATTCTATGCGTCCGCCTGTTGACAGGGTAGAGTTTACATCAAACAGCGATGTTATTGAAAATTTGATTGTTAAAGATTTGAGGAATTATCATTATTACCTGAAAGATATGGATAGGTTCAGTTCCAACTTGAAAAAACTGGGACATTCAATATCCGAATACAGTTTTGTAGAAAATGGCATAACAACATATACCATAAAAAATTCAAGTGCCAATTCTGTCATAAAAATTGATATAGATGAAAAGAAATATAAAAATATAAAACCCGGATTTGTGCTTGGAAAAACAGGATTTTATGCGACATTAGATGTCTCAGAAAAAAACGGTGACGGCTATATAATAGAAGTATTTGATAATTCTGTGTTCGATAACAAAAACGGGCTGAGGGTTGAAAATAAAAAACTTAATTCTCCAAGTTTCACAGGGAAAGAGGAGCCGACAACAACGGTAAATGCATATTACAAATCTGAAAAAACAATCAAATCTATCCAGCGTTTTTTCAAGCTTGTAAATGAGTCCCCGTTATTCAATTCTATAGAAAAAAGCCAAAAACCATACTACGAAAAATTCCACCCGTATATACTTGCAGGTGGTTTTGGCTCCAGAATTGAAGCTCTGAGTTACGGAAGGGAGGATAACAAACCGTCTACAGCAACACCGGTAAAAGGTATGGATTTGATGCATTTTAGTTTACTAAACTTGTATCAGGCAAATCTTCTTCCGAAATCAACCGATGATGTCGATTTTGTTATTCAGGATGAAGCGAATAGTGCTGTTGGTTGTGTTATTACAACATTAGGGTATAAAATTAAAAACAATTTGGACGGTGTGGATTTGGTAAAAGACGGAAAATCTGTTCTGCCAAAGGGCAAATCCGTTATCATTCTGCCGTCAGATAATGTCATAGATATAAATTTACCTGAAGTTTTGGATGATTACATGAATACCAAAAATGCAGGCATGATGATTGTCGGTGTTCCTGATTACAGATGCTATGGCGGGTTAATCAGAGCTGATGAAAACGGCAAAATCAAAGAATTCTTATATAAACCGTCTATGGAAACGATAGATGAAAATGATGACTATCTGTACAAAACAGACGAAAACGGCAAAAAAGAATATCTGCTTGATAAAAATGGGAGAAAAACGGCTCTAAGTAACGCATTTATATACATAATCAATCCTGAAATAATTGATACGGTTGCAAATATTTATAAAAACAAGATTAGAAATGCGTATGAAACTTTAATTTGGGACAAAGGCGGTGTCAAAAAACCGATTTCCAGAGAGGAGTATCTGAAAGTCATAGAATGCTTGTGGGACAGAGAAATTATTCCTACATTGGTTGAAATGAGTAATCAAGGCAAGTTAAAAAATAAAAATGGTGAAAACTTAAATGTTGTTGTTCACAGGGCTATGGATACCGATTATTCAGACGTGGGAGAATGTTCTTCATATATTGCAACGATGAAAAACCTTGCAAAAGAGGATGCTTATTTGAATATCCCACCGTCAATTAAAGATGAAGTACGCAGCAATGTATCAGAGCATGTAATATTTAATACCGATGCAAAAAGGAGCTTTTACAAACTGCTTGGCGATGGGTATGTTGACGGCGATATTGTCGTAATACCAAAAGATTAAGTATTAACTGTCAGGCTGAAAGCCTGACCTACATTCTTCCGACCGCCGTTTAAAATAACAATCGGTTTGAGAAGAAAGAACAGAGATTTTGATTATTTTTGATATTTGGCAAAAAATATTTTTACTTGTTTTATAATCTATATAAAAGATTTTAGGACACTCAATGCAAATATCAAAAATAGAAAATATTCACAGTAATACTTGTTGTAATCAAAAGAATACAAGTTCTTCATTTAAAGGAACAGCTTCTCCTGAATTTGTTAAATATGTAAATGAACTTAGAGGGGACTGTTTACAGATCGTTCCAAAACGCAGTGCGGAATTTATTAATAACGTGTGCGATAACATAATAAATAAAGCACAAAGAGTTATGAAAAATTGCTTCCCGCAGGAATCTGTTTTATCGGTTGATACGACTAAATCACCAACTGAAGATTTTATTGTATATTCAAATAAAGTTCTTTATAAATATATTCCAGAGGATTATAACGCTTATTCTATTAAGAAAAAAGGAGATAGTTCTCCTTTTTTCAGACTTATTGGGTTGCATAAGGCTATAATTAGTGGCTATGGTTTTGCAGGTGCAAGTGTTAAAGATTATGTTAAAGCATTTTACCTGACAGATTATTTAAAAAGCAGCAATATGCACAACGAATCATTTTCAAAAGATTGTATACCTCTGTTTGAATTTTATTATAATAAAATTAATCGTTTAAAATCTGAAACAAATGCTGATAAACATTGTTTATTAAAGACTCAAGCCGATTATGCAAAATTTTTATCTGATTTGAAAGAAATTGGGTGATAATTAAGAGACAAAAAGTGCAAAACAGCGGATATTTTAGTTACCCAAAACGGACTTTTCGGACATTTTTAGTTTGTAGGTCAGGCATTTGCCTGATGGGATTTATTGTCAGGCTGAAAGCCTGACCTACTTGCTCAATCTCCTCGCTCCGTTGCGTCGTTTCGTTTTGTATCGCTTATTTTGTCTTTGGCAAAAGGCTCGTTAAATCCATTATCTCTACAAATTAAAACAGATGAACAAACGTCCATCTGTTTTAATTAGCGGGAGACGAGGCTCGAACTCGCGACATCTTCCTTGGCAAGGAAGCATTCTACCACTGAATTACCCCCGCACATTTGCCGGTACATTCATTCTACATGCTAAAAAAAATTTTTCAAGCACTTTATTTAATTCGGGGTTTATTAAGTTTTGTAACGGTAAATATGCGCCTGAAATAGCCATAAATACAGAGTTTTAAAAAATGA
>JAFUUT010000143.1 GCA_017477685.1 bacterium
GGATTCTTTGATGGTATCCATTTAGGGCATCAATCAGTTATAATGTGTGCTGTCGATTTTGCAAGGAATAATGGCTATAAGTCTGCGTTGGTTACTTTCAAAGAGCATCCTTCAGTGGTATTAAGAGAAGAACCTGTAAAATATATTATAAGAAAAGCTCAAAAATATAATATGCTTGAAGAATTAGGGGTTGATTATTTATTTGAACTTGATTTCGCGAGTGTATATAAAATGTCTCCGGAAGAATATTTAAGGGATGTTCTTGTAAAGTATTTTTCACCTGTTGCGATATCAACCGGTTTTAACCATAAATTCGGTGCCAATCAAAGCGGGGATGTTGTATTTCTTGCGGATAATCAGGTTGTGTATAATTATTTATATTTCGGAACTCCAAGAAAAGAGGTATATGGGGATGTAATTAGCAGCTCTGCCATACGGCGTGCAATTTCGAATGGAGATTTTTTTCTGGTAAGTGCGATGCTTGGCAGGAAGTTTAATGTCGAGGGTGAAGTTATTCATGGTCGTCATTTGGGTCGTTCCATCGGGTATCCGACAGCAAATATTATCTATCCGGATGTGCTTGTTCAACCGAAATTCGGAGTATATGATGTCAGTGTTCGACTTCAAGATGGACGGGTATACAGAGGGTTAGCCAATTTTGGTAAGAAGCCTACGGTCGCTTCTGCGGATGAACAAGAAGGTTGGGAAATTTATCTTATTGAGTTTGAGGGAGATTTGTACGGTCAGAAGATTGATGTTGAATTTACTAAATTTATCAGGCTGGAACGCAAATTTGAGTCCATTGATGCATTGAAAAATCAGATTGATATGGATCTTCAGCATTTGATTTTGTTGTAAGCGTTTTATCAAAACAAAATGCCCGAGTTCGTTTTTCAAATTCGGGCATTGTTTTATTAGAATATATTAAGCAAATTAAATTTCTAAGTTCTCAGAAAGAATATCCATTTCTTGAGCCGAAGCATATGCACTATGGCATCCGCAGTCTGCATATATAACTTCCCCTGTTACTCCTGAGGATAAGTCTGATGCTAAGAATAAACCTGCTTTACCTACATCATCAAGCGATACGTTCCTATTTAGAGGAGAACGTGCAACTGCAGCTTTAAGCATTTTAGTAAATCCACCGATACCCATAGCTGCCAATGTTTTTACAGGGCCTGTGGATAGACAGTTTACTCTGATACCTTTAGCACCTAAATCTACAGATAAGAATCTCATAGAGGATTCTAACGCTGCTTTTGCTACACCCATTACGTTATATCCCGGAACGGATAAAATTGAACCCAAATATGTCATTGCAAAAATTGATCCGCCTTGATTCATTACAGACTCTGCGTATTTGCAAACCGTAACAAGTGAATAAGCGCTAATTCCAAGGGCTAAGTCCCAACCTGCTTTTGTTGTGTCAATAAATCTTCCCATAAGGTCTTCTTTATTTGCAAAAGCAACGGCATGTATAACAAAATCAAGCTTTCCATAAACTTTTTCGCATTCATCAAAAACTTTTTTTACGTCTTCTTCTTTGGTAACATCACATTCCATTATAATTTTTGCGCCGAAGTCTTCTGCGATAGGTCTAACACGTTTTTCCATTGCTTCATTTGCATATGTAAAAGCAATTTCTCCGCCTGCCTCATGGATTTGTTTTGCAATCCCGTATGCAATTCCGTGTGTATTTGAAACACCAAAAATCAGACCTTTTTTGCCTTTCATTAAATCCATATTATTTCTCCCTAATTACTTATTAAACTTACTCTTTTATACTATCAAAAACATAAAATTAGTGCAAATTTTCTTGCTGTGCAATTGCTGTTGCAGCAACATATGCTCCTGACCAGCAATTTTGCAGATTAAATCCTCCGCAAAATCCGTCTATATCCATAACTTCTCCGCAGCAGTATATATTGGGATGCTTTTTAAGCTCCAGTGTTTGAGGATTAAACTCTTTTAAGTCTATTCCACCGCAGGTTACAACTTCTCCATCTGCTTTTTTGCCGGTTACGGTAATTTTAAATTTCTCTATATAATTTTTAATGGAATCTCTTGTTTTACCGTCAATGGTGTGGGCTTTGCGAGCAGGATCTATTCCAAGTGTGTTAAGTATGTATTCGCTTATGGATTTTGGTACAAATTTACTTATTAAATTTTTTATGTCTTTGTGTGAATTTTGGTTTAATAGATCCTGAAAATTGTCTATTTCAGCCAGTTTTATAAATAATTCATACGGAATTTCTCTTTTGGCGTATAGCGAAGAAAGGGTGTAAATAAGCGGGCCGGAGATTCCCTGATGGGTAAAAAGAATATCTCCTTGTATATTGTCCGCAATGGCATTTTTGATACTTACACCTGATATATTGGAGAAATCTTCTTTTGTGCATAGTCCGACAAGTGATTGTGTCGGTTCAATAATATTTACTCCAAGCTCTTTAAATAGTGAAAAATCACTATGCCCGCCTATAGCAATAATGATTATGTCAAATGCATAAGAACTTTTAGAGGTTACGAGTTTGTAGCAATTATCCAACGGTACAATTGAGAGGACTTTTTCTTTTACAATTTTACAATGCAATTTGTTTAATATTTTGTTCCTTACATCGGAAGATGAATTTGACACCGGAAAAATTCGACTATCATCTTGAGTGTATGTTTCTACGCCGATTGATTTAAAAAAGTTTACAGTGTCTTGCGCTCCAAATTTTGATAGTATTGAGTATAAAAATTTTTCTCCCCTGGGGTAGTTTTTGGCAAACTCTCTATAGTCATACTGTGCGTTTGTTATATTGCATCTTCCGCCGCCTGTAGGGAGAATTGTTCTTAACACTTTTCCGAAGTCAAAAAGTGTTATATCTTCAAAACCGTAATTTTGCAAAAATAGTGCGCTTGCACATCCTGCAGGCCCAGCTCCAACTATGGCAATCGATTTATTAGAAATCAATATCGACTCGCGTTCCATATAAAAATACCATTTCAGGGTTTTCAAGGTCACTGTGCATTTCTACAATAGATTTGTGCAGAACAGGATGAACAAAATCCGCATTTAATTCCATCATAGGAACAAGTGTAAATGCACGTAAATGAACATACTTGTGAGGAATTTCAAGACCTTCTTCTTTTATAATATCATTGTTATAAAACAAAATATCTATATCTATTGTTCTGTCTTCGTAATCATTAACTTCTTTATGCTCACGTCCGAGTTTCTTTTCAATATCTTGACAAATAGCCAAAAGTTCTTTTGGAGAATATTTGGTTTTAATTTCCACAACTGCATTTACAAACCAATTTTTGGTATTCATGTTCCACGGTTCTGTTTCATAAAATGCAGAGGTGCGAACAATCGTAATTCCTTCGTCCATACCAAGCAAGCTTGCGGCTTGTTGGACAAAGCCTATTCTGTCCCCTTTATTTGAACCTAAACTTAAGTATACTATTGCCATAATTTAATTCTATAAATTTTTACAAATATTGTCAAATGTTGAGTTTAAACCAAATATTAATTTCATCTTTTGTTTTGTTTAGGGTAGTATTAATTTATCATGGTTATATATACAGTTTTAATTTTACTATTGGTTTTGATTATCATCTCTGTATTTGATGTGTTCTTTCTTTACGGACTTTTGTCAACCATTGTATTTATTGTATTGATGCCGTTCTATTTTGTATTCCGTGTTATGAACCGGAAGTTCTTATACGGATGGAAAGAGAAATTAGGTTTTATCAAAAATCCTCATCTTGGGGATAAGGTTATTATGTTTCACGGCGTTTCAGTTGGGGAAACTATAGCTTTAGAAAATCTTATCAAGAAAACAAAGGAAGAATTTCCTGATTATAAGATTGTTGTTACGACAGGTACAAAAACCGGTCAGGAGATTGCGCTTAAAAAATATTCTAATATTGCGGATTTCATCACATACTTCCCTTTTGATATTCCGTTTTGTGTAAAATCATTTCTCAATAAAGTCAGGCCGACCGTGGTTCTTATTGCTGAAACTGAGTTGTGGCCCGTATTCTCTTCTCTTTGTAAAAGAAGAAATATCAAACTGTATTGCATAAATGGCAGAATGTCTGATTCTACGTTCTCATTATATAAACTGATGAAATTCTTTTTTACCCGTGTCTTGTCAAAGTATACAAAGATAATGACCCAAAGTGAGATTGATAAACAAAAACTGCTTGCTATCGGGGCGCCTGAAGACAGAACTACCGTTATGAAAAATTTGAAATTTGATGTAAAACCTGTTAATGAAACTATCGATTTGGGGCAAGACGGTTATAGAGTTATTATTGCAGGCAGTACTCACAAAGGCGAAGATGAAATCGTGCTTGAGATGTTTAAAGAAAAGCTCACAAAATATAACGATATAAAATTATTACTTGTTCCTCGTCACACAACAAGAATTCCTAATATTATTGAGATTTTGGATAAGCTCGGGGTAAGTTACGGATTTCGTTCAAAATCCGCAACCTTTAAAGATGTCGATATAATTGTATTAGACACAATGGGCGAACTTAGTAAAATGTATTATATGTGTTATTTTGCTTTTATCGGCGGCAGCTTCAATAAAACAGGAGGACACAACCCGTTGGAGGCAACTGTTTATGGTAAACCTACAATAACAGGCCCTTCTATTCACAATTTTAGAGATATATATTGGCTATTGTCCCAATCTAATGCGGGGAAAATAGTTAAAACACCAAAAGAACTTTCCGATTATGCTGAAAAACTTCTTTCAGACAAGGCTTTTTATACTCAGGCATGCGAAGATTGCAAAACTATATTCCAAGACCAGCAGGGGGCATTAGATATAGTTATTGGTGAATTACGCACTATATTATGATATTATTTACCCCTCAGGTATATATATTTTGTTCTTGTTAAGAATTTCTCTTGTGTGCTCGTAACAGCAGCTTTTGTGTGTTAACTGCTGATAC
>JAFUUT010000144.1 GCA_017477685.1 bacterium
GTTTTATTTGTAATTTTTGTTATGGCGGTATT
This sequence comes from bacterium, assembly GCA_017477685.1. Taxonomy (GTDB): domain Bacteria; phylum Cyanobacteriota; class Vampirovibrionia; order Gastranaerophilales; family Gastranaerophilaceae; genus Zag111. Next base: position 33 of record JAFUUT010000144.1, read on the forward strand.
GTTCAAATTTCTGCCGTTAAAGTTTACGAGTGTTATTTTGTGTGTATCGGCTTTGGTGTTAAGCGCAGGTTTGTGCTTTCTTCAGCCAAAAATGCATAAGCCGTTTTCAATAAGTGTAGTGGAATATTTTATCCAAATTGATGATGGCGGAGCCGCAGACAGTGCAAAATAAATTTATAGTTATGTGTTAACAAACTGAAAGAAGATGAAAAATGAAAAAGATTTTAGCTCTAATATTTACATTTATATTTATGGCAACAAATGCATCTTATGCGTTTAGTGAGTTGTATTATGTCCGTAATATTACAGAGTCTCAATTAAAACCGATTGTTGAAGAAAGTTATGCCAACTATGGTTACAATATATCAAAATACAATCCGTATTACGGGACTTCGTATAATGGAAGTGATTATGCCGTTGTAATTGTTCAGCAGAGCGGTAATAATGTATTTTACTATTTCCAATCGGAAAGTAACAAAATAAATAAAAGGGTTTTAAAAAATTTAAGAAGAAGCGGTTTTTCATATGAGGAGTCGCAAAACGCAAGTGTATTGAGTGTATATGATGACTTGGCAAGAAAGACAATGTCAAATTCCGGACCTGTAAATAACAATTATGTGTTCACTGATTCCTATGCTGTCCCTGATACATCCACTACGGGAGCTTATGATCAGAACTTGTATTCAAATTCTTTGCAAGGGCATGTTGCTCAGGTCGATAAGGGAACTAAGTTGCAGGCATATTTACAGAATGCATTGAATACATCGACTGCTAATGTCGGGGATCAGGTAATTGCGGTGCTTACGACTGATTTAGCTTATAACGGTACTGTTGTTGCTCCTCAGGGAAGTATGGTATATGGTACCCTAACATACGCCCGTCATGCCACATACGGTTCTCGTAACGGCAGAGTTGTAATCAATTTCAATCAATTAGTAACACCTGATAATAAGACATACAACATTTCAACGGAAGAAGTAGATTTTTCCGTTACAAATGAGGGGAAACTAAAGGCTGTTGCCTCTGATGCTGCTGTAGGTGCAGTTGTCGGCGGACTTGCCGGACTATTAATCGGTGCAATCACAGGTAACATCGGAGCTTCTGCTGCTATCGGCGCAGGTGTAGGTGCCGGCGGTGCTTTAATCGGAAGTACTGCAGAACGTGGTGTTGATGCTGAAATCCCATCTTTCACCGAAATAGAAATTACGTTAACTAAATCATTTAGTGTAACGGTAAGTAATTAAGGATATGTGATGAATAAAAGACTTATAACAATTGGTTTTTTAATAATTGCAGTTGCAATAATCGCGAAACTGGCGTGTACTATCGGAAAAAATATAAAGGTAGATGATTTTCATAAGGCTGCCGTTATTTTTGTGTTAGATTCTTCAGCTTCCAACCAAAGCCAGTTACCTGAAGAAGTAAGGTATGTAAAGTCTTTATGTTCAATTTTAGATCCTGAAGACGCCATAAAAATATTAAAAGTTGATTCAAGTTCATATTTAATATATGAAGGCTCGCCGGGTGATGCTTCAGGAATATCAAAGGCAATTTCAACGTACGCAAAGAGTGATGCAAATTCACTTGGTGCTGCGTATTCTCAAGGTATAAAAAAGGCAGTTGACCATTGCCTTACAATGAAAAAAGAAGGTTACAATACCGCAATTGTGGTTGTGGGTAATTTAGATTCGGCGAATTCAAGTTTGGCAATTAATTGGGACACTTTGCCCAATAATATTAAAAAGGCGCAGAAGTATATTCCGGAGCTTGCAATGATGTTTGTGTATGCTCCTCCTGAAAAACTTGATTTGGCAAAAACAAAATTGAACCCTGTACTGGGTGAAACAAAGCTTATTATAGCAAACAGTGCAAATGTCGATAAGGCAAACAGAAGATTTTTAACAGCAATAGGACGATAAAGGAGTAAAATATATGGCTTTTACAATTAGTTCAAAAAGTAATGAAAAAACATTCGCAGATAAGGAACTTGTAAATATAAGTTCTAAACCGGGATTTGATTTTCAAATAAATCCGGGGTTTGAGTTTA
>JAFUUT010000145.1 GCA_017477685.1 bacterium
AAAACTTACCGCATATGCCAAAGCTAATGTGGATAATTTCGCATTAAAAGATTATAAAAATCTTTTGGCAATTTCAAATCGTAATCTCCATGTCGGAGCTATAGAATATGAAGGAGAAGTCAAGGCTAATGTTGAGAATTCGGGGTTTGTGCTGTCATTACCTCATATACAATCTGTTGTAAAGGATGAAAAATTATCAGTTGATATTGATAAAGATAAAATTGTAATCAGACCTTCTGGTTTGATTTTCAACTATAATTCTAAAATTAATTTATCAGGAAAAATAGATAATTATCTTTCAAAGGCTAAGGCAGATATTAAAGCTGATGGCAAAATTGATGTGAATGATTTGGGGATATTAGTCGGAAAGGTTGCGCTTCCTTATTATGAATACAAAGGGCTTATTCCTGTTAAAGCTTCTTTAAACGGAACTTTGGAAAAGATGAGTGCGCTTGCGCAAGCAAAAGCGAATGCGTCAAATTATTTCACTCCTGTAATGATGCGTGATTTGGTCGGTTTGGATACGATATTTCATATAAAACTGGAAAAAAATAAAGATACATTGAAGCTTGTCAAAGGCGGGATATGTACTAAGGCTGCGGGGGGAGAATTCAGTGATTCTCTTGAGAAAAATATTTTGTTTGGTAGGGATATTGTAACTTTAAAGGCAATCATTTCAAATCTTTCTTTCCAGCCGTTTATAAGTATTTTCAAATTAAAGATTCCGCATGAATTGGCAGGTTCTCCGGTAATACTGAAAAAGACAGGTTTTATGCTTTCGGGTGAACTTTTTGCTTATGGAAAACCAAATAAACCAAATATCAAGGGAAGTTTCACTGTTCGGAACCTGATTATTCCTGAGTTATATTCAAAAATTGAAAAAATAGCGGTTGATTTAGGGTCAAAAACTATAAACTTTTATGCTGATAAAATTAATGTAAATGGTTCTCTTTTAAGACTTTCCGGTAAGACGGATTGGGATATATTACTGGATAAAAAACTGTATGATATAAGATTGTCATCTTTTTATATTGATGTAAATAAGATTTTAAAAGTTGTGGATGCGATTAATACAGTTCTGCCAAGCCCGAGTGAGGCGGTAGCTCAAACTCCGGGTAAAAAAATGAATATTCCTCTTGAAATTTTATCGGGAAATGTCCGTCTTAAAAAAATTGTTATGGATAAAATTGTTGTTGACAATACCACAGCAGAAATTGCTTTGTTAAAGAATATATTTTATCTGCGTAACTTGAAAGCTTTTCCTCTTGGCAGCTATGTTTCAGGTAAAGCTTCTGCAGATTTAATTGAAACATTAATCAAGGCTGAGGTCAGCGGTAAGAATTTCAATATTGAAAAGATATTGGCTGATGTTTTGGATATGCGGGATATGCTCTCAGGGAATATGAATTTTGTGGCTGATTTATCATTGCAAGGTAAAAGTCTTGAAGAACAGTTGAAAACACTGAACGGTACAGTTGATTTTAATGTTAAAAACGGTCAGCTTGGTCCATTCGGGAAGTTGGAAAACTTTATTATGGCGGAAAATATTCGAGAGAACGCATTTTTCTCTTCCGCAATCGGTTCTGTAGTTACGAATTTGGTCACATTTGATACTTCAAGGTATAACGAATTATACGGTCATCTGGATTTGCATGATGGAATTGCGGAGGCTGCACCTATAAAATCTCAAGGTGATGTTATGTCTATGTATATTGCCGGAAAAGTAAACCTGCTTGATAATACCGCTGATTTAAAAGTTCGAGGCAAGTTAGCTTCAGCTTTCTCTGATAAGTTGGGACCTTGAGCGAATTTAAATCCTATAAATATTGTCAAAAATACCCCCGGATTGAATATTGTTCTTGTAAAAACATTTGCTTTGTTCTGCGAGGAAATTTCTGAAGAAGAAATGAAAGCTCTGCCCCCTCTTGGCGAAGGAAAGTCAGATGCTAATGCGACCAAATTCCAAATTAAGCTAAAAGGTGATACAAGAAAACCTTTAAAAATGATAAAATCATTTAAATGGCTAGCACTGAATTCTGAAATGCAAAGTGCAAAAGATTTTGTAGATACTATTCCTACTCCTGAAGCAGGGGAGGAGGGAATGACGGTAGAAGAGTTAATTCAAC
>JAFUUT010000146.1 GCA_017477685.1 bacterium
CATTTAAATCTTGTTTTGCCGCCTGGGGCACCGGTTGAAACGGTTGTACACATGGTGATTGAATCATAAAATTTTCCTTTCCTATATAAAGTGGGTATATAACTATTCTACTGTTTAAATGCTCGTGAAGATATAAAATTGCTAAATTTTGAGATTAATTTAATAAAAGTTTACATTTATCCCCCAAAACGCAATAATATCAAGAAAAAAATTTTTAATTAGCGAAAATAAAGGGCTTATGGCTTGAATAAAAATTTTATGTTAATATAATAAGTGAACTGTAATTTTATATTTAGAGGATATATGGAGATAGAAAAAACAAATAAGGGGTCTATAAGAAAAACGTTTGGAAACACTTTAGCAAAGATTGGAGAACAAAATACACAGATAGTTGTTCTTGATGCGGATTTGGCATGTTCCACTCAGACTAAAATATTCCAAGACAAATTCCCGAATCGTTTTTTCGATTGCGGTATAGCAGAGCAAGATATGATTGCAACAGCTGCAGGTTTAGCATCTGAAGGAAAGATACCATTTGCGGCAAGCTTTTCAGTATTTGCAACTGGCAGAGTTTATGACCAAATAAGAAATGGTGTGTGTTACCCGAAATTTAATGTTAAGATTATAGGCACACACGGAGGAATAACAGTAGGCGAAGATGGTGCAACGCACCAAGCGTTAGAAGATATTTCTCTGATGAGATCTCTTCCAAATATGACAGTCATTGTACCTGCAGACTGCAGAGAATGTGAAGAGGTTATTAAATATGCGGCATCTTATAATGGTCCGGTATATGTAAGAATTTCCCGCAGCAATGTAGTAAATATATTTGATGACACATACCGCTTCAATCCGGATAAAGCAGTAATTGTTGAAGACGGAGAAGATATAACAATTTTTAGCAATGGTGAAACACTTGTTGAAGCTATACTTGCATCAAAAGAGTTAAAACAGCTCGGCATATGTGCCAGAGTTGTAAATGTTCCGGTTGTAAAGCCTCTGGATACAAGTACTATAGTTGAATGCAGTAAAAAATCAAAATTTGTTGTTACTGTGGAAAATCATTCAATTATTGGCGGGTTAGGTTCAGCTATTTGCGAAACCTTAAGTGAAAAGTATCCTATAAAAGTTTTGCGCATAGGTGTAAATGATGAATTCGGACAAAGCGGAACATCAGACGAACTAATGCATTATTATGGCTTAGACTCCAAATCACTAACAAAGAAAATTAAAGAATTTTATGATAAGGAAATACAATAAATGATAAAATTAAGAAACGTCACTAAAAGGTATAAAAATGATCATTACGCATTAAAAAATGTAAGCCTTGAAATAAACTCAGGAGAATTTATATTTATAGTAGGAGCTTCCGGAGCTGGTAAATCAACCTTGATGAAACTGTTATACGGAGAAGAAAAACCTACAAGCGGTATTGTTTCTATCGGCGGTATAAATATTGCGAATATAAAAAACAGCAAAATTCCTAACCTGAGAAGATGCATGGGAATTGTTTTTCAG
>JAFUUT010000147.1 GCA_017477685.1 bacterium
AAGAATTAAATTCTGTATTAGAAGATTTGGATCATAAAGATTTGAACGAATTGCCTGATTTTAAAGGTGAAAGTCCTTCCAGCGAAATGATTGCGGCATATATATATAACAGATTAAAAGAAAAGGTGCTTCAATTGTATAAAGTTTCCGTATGGGAAACTCAAACATCATGCTGTTCATATTTTGAACACGAATAATTGTGTGCATTTTACCTTATTATAGTCAGGAGAGATAATGGGATTTATACAGTCAATATTAATGGGAATAGTTCAGGGTTTGAGTGAGTTTTTGCCGATATCAAGTTCTGCTCACCTTGTTTTTACTTCTAATTTTTACAAAGTATTTAAAGGAATCGAAATTGTTCAACAATCAAATGAAGAAATATTTTTCGATATTATGCTTCATTTGGGAACATTGATTGCGGTTATAATATTTTTTAGAAAAGAAATTTTTGAAATTGCAAAAGATTTATTTATTGCATGTAAAACTCGGGATTTTTCAAACCATAATGCTAAATTAGGTTTATACATAATTCTTGGAACAGTAATAACAATTGCATTAGCACTTCCTTTAAATGACGTTGCAGAGCATCTTGTATATCATCATGCACTTGTCGGAGGGTTATTAATTTTAACAGGTTTTGTTCTATTCTTTAGCGAATATCTGTCAAAAAAGAAAGAAACAAAGTCAGATAAACTAAATCTTAAGCAATCTGTATTGGTTGGTCTTGCTCAAGGACTTGCGGTACTTCCGGGATTTTCTCGTTCGGGGTGGACAATTGCAACAGGATTATTTGCGGGCTTAAACAGAGAAACAGCCGCAAGGTATTCATTTTTGCTAAGTATTCCAATAATACTCGGAGCATCAATGGTATATCCATTAATAAAAATTGACGTTGCAGAGGCTGTAAATTATAACTGGTTATCTATTATAATCGGTACTATTGTTTCTGCTATAGTCGGATATTTGTGTATAAAATATTTTATGAAATTTATATCAAAATTTTCATTAAATATATTTGCGTGGTATTGTATTTTAATGGGGGCATTTACATTTATATTTTTCAATTTTTATAAATAATTTATATTAAAATTTGTAAAAAAAATAGAGAAAAATAACAAATTTTTTTATTCAGGGTCGTTCTAATATTGTTAGCATTGTGGAGTTTACATGATATTACCAATTCACAGCAGTATATCATTTAAAGAGAAAGAAGTAACTTCGGAGAAAAATAATTCTGCCGAAGAAAAAGACATTCTTTTAAAAAATAACGTATCAAATCGCATGAGAATTGGAATAGACAAATTTACAAAAGCCTTTACGGTATATCCCGCACGAGGGATGAAGGGAAGCATAAATTCTAATTTTTATGAATTTTTAACTATGGGAACGGTACCATATATCATCGGTAGTTTAACTTTAATGAGTATATTCAATTCTGCCAATAAGCACTTTGCACACGAACAATACAAAGCCGCAGCAAAGATTGGCAACAGAATGGCTCTTGGGGTTTTACTTTATCCGCTATTTAAAGTTATATCAAAGTCTTTTGTAAATTTGCCTGTAAAATGGATAACAGGTGTGGATACTCAATTGCCGTATCGGCAGGTTAATAATATTCTTCAAGAAAATCCGGATGATTACGATTTGACCAGTTATGAGTATCATAAAGTCGGAGAGAGCGTAGAATTCACACGATGGGACTTACTTTACGGAGATCCGAAAGATCCTAAAAAGTTAAATGAAAAATATGATAAAATTGCCAAAAAGAATGGGCTGGGTCAAAATTTGAATGATTCTGATCAAGCGGTAAAACCTCTTTACCGTGAAATATTGACAAAATCTTCACTTGCCAGAAATATCTCCTCTTATATGTGGGCTGCGGTTGGCGTAGCTCTTGCAATACAAAAGCCATGGGATGAATTTTTTGAAGGGATGACATTAAAATTTTGGAAGCCTGAATTTTACGATTCAATAACAGCCTTTGGCAGATCCTTTGTGAGAAGCGCTAAAGAGTTATATTCACCAAGCGGAGAACTTGGTAAAATCAGTAAACATTCAGGTAAGGTTTTACTGGGTATGGCAATCGCTTCAACAGTATTAGGAGTATTAAACACACTTCATATAACACAAAAACCGTCTAAAACAAAAGAATCAGATGTAATTTCACCTGACAAAGAAAAGGTG
>JAFUUT010000148.1 GCA_017477685.1 bacterium
TAAAACAACCAACATGGAGAGAACCGTTGCTGCGTATCACAATTATGATTACGTTTGCAAGGTCAAAAAACCGGATACTGATTCTTTGCAGCTTTCATCCGGCGATATAATGCTTGGAGAAGATATTCAAATCAATAAAGCCGCTATTTTATTTCAAAATTTTATTAAGACAATTTCAAGTACCATTGGCAACCATGAACACGATATACACAATCGTGTAAAAGAAATACTGCCATTAGTCAATTATGACCTATTGGCGACGAATGTTAAAATTAACCCTCGCAGCCCTTGGGCTCAAAGGACCAAATCCTCAACAATCAAAGAAATTAACGGTCATAAATACGGAATCATCGGCGCAACCCCGATTGATTTGCATACAAGAAGTAAAAAAGCTGAATTGCAAAAAGATATATCCGTAGATAACGAACAAGAAACTATCGAAGATATTCAAATGGAAATAGATTCTTTAAGAAAACAAGGAATCGATAAAATAATACTGCTTTCGCATTTGGGAAACGACATTGACAAAAAAATAGCCCAAATGACTTCAGGACTTGACATTATACTTGGCGGGCATTCTCATAATCTTATTTATGATGTTAAACAAGGAGAAAATCTGTTCTACAACAAAGACCAAGAGCCTGTAATAATCACGCAAGCAGGAAAAGATGGCAGTCATTTTGGAATTTTGAACGTAGAGTTTGATAATAAAGGGAAAATCAAAAAAGTTCAAAATAATATAGGCAGCACCAAAGATTTTCACAGAAGCATGCCTGTAAAATACATTTTTGATAAGATATTTTCAAATAACAAAAATTTGGGAAAAATAAATTCCGCCCCGCCGGAACCGGAGCATTACCTCATCGCACCTAATCCTCATGGATATTTTATAGCTGATTGTATGAAAAAAGACCTAAATTCGGATATTGCTCTTATACAATCCGCAAACATTCGCGGCAGCTTTGAAACAGGGCCGATAGACCAAAGAACAATTTCTGAAATTCTGCCGTTTAAAAATAAACTCTACAGGGTAAATTACAGCGAAAAAGACATTGTTGATGCCATAAAATTTGCCGCTAAAAACTCTTTTAACCGCACTGATAACAAGCCCGGCATATTTTATACCTCAGGATTAAAATATGAAATAGCTCCAAATGGTGATGTTAAATCTATTACATTTATAGATAAGCAAGGGACATCCCACCCGATAGACATAAATAATCCAAGACTTGATAAGACATATTCAACAATAATCAACGATTATTGTGCTCTTGGCAATGACAACTTTACTATGCTGAATCAGCCTCAAAAAATAGTTGAAAAATATGATTTTGACGCCTCAAAATGTGTAGAAAATATAATTAGCAAAGCCCAAAATGCCATTGACATAAGAGATGACGGCAGAATTAAAATCAACTAAACTAAATTTCTACATTTTTTGAAGCTTTTACAAATCCAAAAATGTTAATATAATTTATGATATTAACCCAATATATGCTTGTTGTTAATAAAAGAATTCTTATCCCGAACTGTAATACAGGGATAGAAATTTTGTTTGTCAAAACAAACAATTTAAACATAACAAAAATAGAAACCCCGCTAATAACAATACTCTGAATTGTATACAACACAACAGGTACAAATGTTTTATGCAAAACTACGAATAATGATTTTAGAGAATAAAATTTAAACCGATTTTTAAAATCTTTCGAAAACATAACCAATATGACATTGATAAACGGCAGTATAAACAATAGAACAGAATAATATGCAACGGCCTGAATGAATTCTTTTTGTAAATTGAATAACATCAGCCCAAGAAACAACATTAAACCATAAATAATACCCCAATATAAAGTAACAGGGAGCATATCACCAAAGCACTCCATAGCTTTCAGGGAATAATCAGGCAGCTTGTCTTGTTCTTTATACAAGGCATTTGAAAAATAAAACAAATATCCGTAAAAATAAAAAATTACACACGAAATATAGCTGCAGCAAAACAGAACAAACCATGCAGCAGAAGGAGGATACCCAAAATAAAAGCTATTGAAGTAATAACCCCAGCATTTACTTCCCAAAATAGCCGTAATACCCGAGAGCGAAAACAGAATGATATTGTTGAGCAAATTCTCTTTTCCTCTGTATATAACTTTTAAAGCGTTCCAAATCTCCATATACAAAATTATATGACAAAATAAAATATTAACAAATATTTAACGACCCCTTGCAAAATAAAACATTTCATACTACTATAAACATAGCCGAAATTTATGGGCTTTGGTATGCCTGTGAATTTTTAGTACTACTTTAAACAAAAAGGAGAAGAAAATGCCAAAAATGAAAACACACAGATCGGCTGCAAAGCGTTACAAAGTAACAGCAACCGGCAAAATTATGAAAAGACAAGCTGGTATCGGCCACTTGCTCCAACACAAATCAGGTTCAAGAAAACGTAGAATCTTTAAAATGGTTGACGTTTCACCTTCACATGTAGATCTGGTATCTAAAGAGTTACCATACAAGAAGTATTCAAGATAGGAGCAATGAATTATGAGAATAAGACGTGGCAGTGCCGGTGTTAAAAGACACAAAAAAATATTAAAACTTGCAAAAGGATTTATTGGTGCAAGATCAAGACTCTTCAAAGTCGCTAATATAGCAGTTATGAAAGCTTTGAAGTATGCTTACAGAGACAGACGTACTACAAAACGTAATATGAGAAGATTATGGATTGTTAGAATCAACGCTGCTGTAAGACAACGCGGAATGAGCTATTCAAGATTTGTTAACGCTTGCAAAAAAGCAAATATTGTTGTTAACAGAAAAATGCTTGCTGACTTGGCAGTAAGAGATTCTGAAGCTTTTGATGTATTATTTGAAACTATTTCTAAATAATTATCAAATAGAGTTTGAAAAAGAATGAACCCTTAGATTTATAGCTAAGGGTTCTTCTTGGTATAAAAATATAATAATTGACAATATTTTAAAATATTTTGTATA
>JAFUUT010000149.1 GCA_017477685.1 bacterium
ATCAGACTATGGGTGCAATCGGAGCCGCTATGCTTGCTATGGAAAATCATCAGTATACAAAGGCTCAAACAAAATTCAAAGGTTGGAATGTCGCTGACATGCATTTTTCTTCTATTACTTGTGCTTGCAACGGTTGTTCTAATAACTGTGAAGTTATTACTATTGTTGAAGGTGTAGATGAAGTTCAGCATGTTGAAAAGATTAAAGATGTGAAAGGTAATATAATAGCTCGTTGGGGCGGAACTTGCGGGCGCTGGGATATAGGATAATTTTTCTATGATGCAAAACTTTGGTAATAGCAGAACATCTATATTAACCGAGCTTCCGAATGGGAATGCCGAACTTGGAGAGGCGTTTGCGGTAATAATTAGTGATATGGTTGTTCAATCCGGTATTACCAATCCTGAAGCAGAAACTTTTGAAGTTACTCAAAAGTCCTGGCGTGAGTTGGCTAAAAAGCCCGACAAAACTCCTGAGGATGCTGCGAAATTGGATAAATTATTCAAAGAGTCCATATACGAGCTGGCTGAGTCTTACTTACTTTTTATAGCCCGCCAAACAAAAAATCTTACCGGTAAAATTGATTATCAACAATACGAATCTTACCTGTTGAAGTTCCGATTTGGTCGTTATGACATTATGAATAAGCCTGAATATCTTAATAAAGTCAAAGTTCAAATAAGAAATGCTTTTAAGAAAATGTCTGCGCATGGCGAAGAACAGGGCGATAATCTTATTGATAAGCATGACATGGCAGCATATATTTATGCTCTTTGTACACGGTCGAGGCATAATGAAAGCGGTGCATTTGCAGGGTTTGAGATAGATGGTGTTATAAAACCGGAAGAATATGCTGTGAATGAAAGGAATTTGTTCGAAGCAGAAGACAATCTTATGTCTTTAAAATTGAGAATTGCATACAAAGCATTACATTAGTTAGTTAATAAAGGAGAATGATATGAAAAAGATTATTATGTGCGTATTAGCGTTTGGTCTTTTGGGTGTGGGGCAAAGCTCTTTAGCATTTGAAAATGTCGAAATTGAAGAAGTTGCGGTTCCGGTCGAAAGTCAAGAAGTTCAAACTTCTAAACCGGTTGCGGCTACAGTTACTTTTGATTGGCTTGATATTACACAGGCACAAAGAGATGAACAAATTGACAAGTATAAAAACTTATTATTCAATTCTGCATCAAAAGACCGTGTATACTATTCAAAAGACGAATTTAAAAAAGAGTTTTCTAAATATGCAAAAGACAAAGAATTTAAACATCATTATATGTTAGCAAACAATGGCGTTACCGATGATGAAGACGCAAAATATTGCGCATTCTATTATAAGAAAAATACTCTTGTGATTTATGCAATTCAATATAAGAAAAATCCTCATAATGCCTTTTATTACACTGCATTTGGGAAATTATATTATGTTGATGTAACATCATCGGCTTATCCAAACTTCCCATACTATTCAATGCAATATAATCGCAAAGGTAAGCTAAAGAGTGCAATATACTTTGTATCAAAAGATATGCAATATATGTACGGACCTGACGGAGATTTCCAAGGAATCTGGTACAAAGACAAAATGTATGATTCAAACGGAAAACAAACTCTTACCCGTTCAAATTGGTAAAAAAAAGAGAGCCTTCAGTTTATTTATTGAAGGCTCTCTTTTTTTATTCTTCTTCCAATGACTGATAACCTGATTTGTGGGATTTTAAAAGTACTCCGCGTTTTGAGGTTTCAATAAAATCAATCATCTTTTTAATATAATCATTCATCGGGATTTCCGCTTTAATTTTTTCGATTGCTTGAGAAGTATTGTAATCTTCTGAAATCAAGAGTTTGAATGCTTCATGAAGATGTGTTCTTGTATCTAAATCAACCCCTCTGCGTTTTAGCGCTATAACATTTATTGTTCTTGGAACAGGTGGTCTGCCTTCCCCTTTAGAGTACGGAAGAATATCTTGGCGGGAAGCTGAAAAACCGCTAACAATAGACATTGTACCGATTCTTATATTCTGGTGGAAAACACTCATTCCGCCGACGAAAGCACCGAATTCAACATGAACGTGTCCGCCAAGAGTTACAAGGTTTGCTAAAATAACCTGATCTTCAAGTACGCAGTTATGAGCGACATGAGAGCCAACCATAAGCAAACATTTGCTTCCGATTCTTGTTGTAAAATCTCCGCAAGCCGCAGCTCTGTGAATAGTTACATTTTCTTTTATAATTGTACCGTCGCCAATAACGACTTTGGTTTCTTCTCCTTTATACCCCAAATCCTGAGGCTCTGAACCTATAGTTGCAAATGGGGAAATCGTACAATTTTCACCAATCTCTGCATATTCAATATGCGCATTTGAAATTACTCTTGTTCCGCTACCGATTTTTACATTTTTCCCGATTACAACATAAGGTCCTATGATTGCATCAGGTGCAATTTGTGCGGACGGATCAATAATTGCGGTTTTATCTATCATTTTAACTCTGCCCTCTTTCTAAACTATCCGATGCTTAAATTATAGTACAAATTGCAATGGATATTAAAATCCTTTATATTATTTTAATATGAAAGCGGCGGGTTCTTCAATGAAGAACCCGCCGTCATACATTTTTTAAATTCTAGTCAACATTAAGATATTCATTCCCTAATTCATATGCGCTTTTTCCTGAGTAAATTTCATTTTCGTTAAAATATATTTTAATTTCTCTTTGTGCGCTTTCAACAGAATCAGATCCATGAACTACATTATAACCCATTTCTTGAGCATAGTCTGCACGAATTGTTCCGACATCAGCTTCATCAGGTTTAGTTGCGCCCATAAGATGTCTTACACCTGCAACCGCATTCACACCTTCAACTACCATTGCAACTACAGGACCGCTTTGAATATATTTTATTAATCTTGGATAAAACGGTTTGCCTTCATGCTCTGCATAATGTGCTCTTGCCTGTTCATCTGTTACTTTAAGCATCTTCATTGCAGATATCTTATATCCTTTTTGCTCAAATCTTTTAACAATATCTCCAATAAGTCCTCTTTGTACTCCATCAGGCTTAATTGCCACAAACGTTCTTTCTCTTTCTGTCATTACTTATCTCCTTTTATAACTTATAAAATTATTCTAACATAAAGCATTTATATCTTACAAATCAATCAACTCAAAATGCGGATATTCACTATTTGGAAGATATTTGTCTTGTGCAAGCTTCAATGATTCCAGCAATAAGTTATTTATTTGAATTTCGTGTCCGTTTTTGGTAACTTTTTCCGATGGAATATCTTTTAAAACACTAAATCCCTGTTCTCCTTTTGAAATAAATTCATCAATAGTGCAAGTAAATTCCCTGTTTTCATCTATAGGGTTTTGATTTTGGTCAAGCAATTTTTCGCCGTCAATTTCTATTTGTATAATTTTGTATGTCTTATCGTCAGGATTACCTTTACCTGTAATGCGAATATTATCAGAACATTGCAAAAACCTTGAATTCCCGTTATTTTTATACATTCTTTTTGATGTCGCATTTTCAAAAACTTTTTTCAGTTCTCCGGTTTTTATTTTAATTTTTACAATAGGCGTTGGGGCGCAAATTACTTTTTCAAAATCATATTTAGTAA
>JAFUUT010000150.1 GCA_017477685.1 bacterium
AGGCAAAAATAATATACAATAAATAATAAATGCCCAATACCGAAGAATAATTCCAATAAGATTTTTCAATTACGGACTCATACAAAGGCCAAATTGAAACTAATAACCATATGACTCCATAAACAACTATCGAAGCAAAATAATGCTTTAATATATCCTTATTCGAAACTTCAATATCACTCATTCTATATCCCTCCCATGCACATATTTAATTATATCATACAATTTTTGAACGCAAATAACTTTCCACAAAACCATCTAAAGCTCCGTCCATAACAGCATCAACATTACCTTCTTCATATCCTGTTCTGTGATCTTTTACCATTTTATAAGGATGAAAAACATATGAACGAATTTGCGAACCGAAATTTATATCAGCATTTTCCCCGCGAATTTGTGCCATTTTTTCTTCATGTTCTGCTTCTTTTATAGCTAACAATTTTGAAATAAGAATTTGCATTGCATATTCTTTATTCTGTAATTGAGAACGCTCTTGCTGACATTTTACAACAATACCTGACGGTTTATGCAAAATTCTGACAGCTGTTTCTACTTTATTTACATTCTGTCCGCCGGCACCGCCTGAGCGCATAGTTGTAATTTCTAAATCATCAGCCGGAATAGAAATTTCTTTTTCAATATCTTCCGCAATAGGAGAAACATCCACAGAAGCAAAGCTCGTTTGCCGTTTTCCGTTTGCGTTGAACGGAGAAATTCTCACCAAACGATGAACCCCTTTTTCTGCCTTGGCATAACCAAAAGCATACTTCCCGCTAATTTTTACAGTTGCGGATTTTATTCCGGCTTCTTCGCCGTCAAGCTTGTCTAACAACTCAACCTTCCATCCTCTTTGTTCGCACCAACGCATATACATCCGCAAAAGCATATTTGCCCAATCTTGGGCATCTGTTCCCCCTGCTCCTGAATTTATTGTCAAAATAGCATCTGCACTATCATATTCACCTGAGAGCATTTGTTCCAACTCAAACTTATCAAACTCTGCAGCAAGAGCTTTTAGGGCATTGTATGAATTTTCAATAAATTCGCTATCACCAAGTTCTAAGGAGGTTTGAGCATCATCAATTACTGTATTCCAACGCTTGACAGAGTCGAGCAATTCTTTATACTCTTTTATTTGTTGACCGATTTTAGAAACTTCTTCAGAATTGTTCCATATATCAGGATTTTGCATTTTTAACTCTAAATCGGCTAGCTTCGTTTTAAGCCCCTCAGGGTCAAAGACACTCCTTGATTTTTTCAAATCGAGGCTTTAAATTATTTAATTCTTGCTTTAATTCGGTTTCCATAATTTGATTTTACAACAAAAACTATATTCATGTTAAAATATGTTCGTTATGATAGATAGATATTCAAGAGAAGAAATGGCTAAAATTTGGACGTTAGAATCCAAATTTAATTATTACCTTCAAGTAGAGCTTGGAGTATGTGATGCTTACGCGCAAGTCGGAACAATTTCAAAAGAAATCGCTAAACAAATAAGAGAAAACGCTAAATTTAACATCGAAAGAATAGATGAAATCGAACGAGAAGTAAAACACGATGTTATTGCGTTTTTAACTTGCGTAAATGAAAGTTTAGGTGATTTAGGACGCTATGTTCATATGGGAATGACAAGTTCTGATGTTATTGATACGGCATTTGCAATGCAAATACAAGACAGCGGGAAAATCATACTGCAAGATTTGAATAATATAATAGCAACATTGAAAAAACTTGCCAATGAACATAAAACCACATTATGTATAGGGCGTTCACACGGAATTCATGCTGAAGTTATGACTTTTGGCGTCAAATTATGTAATTGGATTGATATTTTAGAAAGACAAAAAGATAATTTTACACACGCGTTGGAACAAATCAGAGTCGGGCAAATTTCAGGTCCTGTCGGTACATATAGCAACATTTCACCTGAAATTGAAAATATTGCCTGCTCAAATTTAGGTCTGAAACCTGCAAGAGTGTCGACTCAAATTATTGCAAGAGATTATCACGCATACTTTATGCAGTCTTTAGCTCTGATTGCAAGCGTAATAGAACAGTTTGCAACAGAAATAAGACATCTGCAAAGAACAGAAGTACTTGAACTGGAGGAAGGATTTTCTAAGGGACAAAAAGGTTCTTCCGCTATGCCTCATAAAAAGAACCCTGTACTGAGCGAAAATTTGTGCGGGCTTGCAAGAGTTGTACGAGCAAATTCATATGCCGCAATGGAAAACATTGCATTATGGCATGAAAGAGATATTTCACATTCTTCTGCCGAAAGAATTATATTCCCTGATAGCCTTACCCTTGTTGATTTTATGCTCAACAGATTTAATAATATTATGGAAAACATCGTTGTGCATAAAGACAATATGCTAAATCACACAAACGAATTCGGAGGAATTGTATATTCTCAAAAAGCTTTACTTACCCTTGTTTCAAAAGGACTTACAAGGGAAGATGCATATAAAATTGTCCAAAAAAATGCCCTTGATGCTTTCCAAAATCATACAAATTTCAAAAAGAACTTGGAACAGGATGAAGAAGTTTTAAAATACTTATCAAAAGATGAAATTGAAAATATATTCAATCCTCAGGACTTTTTGAAAAATATCAACAAAATTTATGACAGAGTATTATAATATAAAATCTGCCAAAATCACGTTGCTGACAAGTATCCCCTCTAATGTCAGAGAATAACCTTTTGAGGTTTTTTGTATCAATTTTAAATCCATATATTTTTGAAGAACCTTAGAATACATATTTTCAAAATCTACTCCGAATTTATTATTAATAAACTTTACATCTATTCCTTTTATTTTGCGTAAACCCAAAAATATTTCTTCTTCCAACTTATCTTTTTTTGATTCCTTACGTTCAATATTGAATTTATAAGGGTCAAAAATATAATCTTCAATAGAATTGACATTCCCGTATCGGATACCGTCTATATACCCGTGAGCGGCAGTTCCAAATCCGTAATATTCCTGGTTGTTCCAATAATTCATATTATGTTTTGAATTATAATTCGGTTTTGAAAAATTACTTATTTCATAATGTTCAAATCTGCAAGAAGTCAAAAATTTAACAGCCTCAATATACATATCAGCCTGCATATCATCATTTGGAAGATTTTTGGGTGGTAATTTTGAAAAATAGCACCCTTCTTCTATTGATAATCCATATAACGAGATATGCTCAACCCCAAGATTAACCCCTTTATTCAAATCGTCCAAAAACATAGATATAGTCTGATTTGGAAGACCATATATAAAATCCAAACTAATATTATTGAATCCTGCTTTTTGAGCATTTTCTACAGCATTCACCACATCAAAAGAATCATGCCTGCGATTTATTTGTTTTAGTATATCATCATTAAAACTTTGACACCCTATACTGATTCTGTTTATTCCTGTATCATAAAGAGCTTTTAAATAATCATAGCCAAGTGTCTCAGGATTTAATTCTGATGTTATTTCAGTTTCATTGGAAATGTTGAATAATTTAATTATTTTCTCAAAATCATCAGCACTCAATATTGACGGAGTCCCACCGCCAAAATACAAAGTGTTTAACACCTCACCTTTGTAATATTGTTTTATTTCTTTTTCTAATGCACTCAAATAATCATCTAATAAATTCAATTTGTTATATGACACAAAAGAACAATAATGACATTTAGATTTGCAAAAAGGAATATGTATATAAACACTCTTTACCATAGGTTGATTATACTATAAACACAGGCTTCCGAGCAAATACTCTTGACAGGCATGCTATAATAGATATATGAACATGAAAAATATATTAAATATTGCAATAGTTTTTGCAATGTTTATATTAGCCGGAAATATACAAGCATTAGCCATAGATGAAGAAGAACTGCTGCTCAATCCAGTTGCCGAAGTAAAGGATGGAACGGTATTATCTGTTATTGATTGTGTATCTCTTGGTTTTAAAAATAGCCCTAAAATAAGACGCCAAAAATATAATCTTGATATTGCAAAAAGCAATTTAGGAATTGCAAAATCCCAATATTTTCCAACCCTTGGTGCCGGTGTCGGAATAGGATACGAAAGGAATTCTGACAGTATATATTATGACAAAAGATATAGAGATTTGCCTGCGGTTGGAGTATCAGTAGAACAGCTTATCTGGAATTTTGGAAAATCAACCGCCTTTATAAAAATGGAAGAATTTAACAAAATTGCGGCAGAATACGAATTTATGGATAGTTTATGCAATACTCTTTTTGATATAAAAGCTAAATATTACAATCTTTTGCAGGCTCAGGCACTATTAAATGTCGCAAAAAATAATGAAAAACTTAATGAATATTTTCTTGAAATTGCAAAAGGAAAACAAAAAGAAGATATTACGACAGCAGAAGTAAACCTTAGTGAAGCAAAAATTAAATATATAGAAGCGGAAAATACATATAATAATGCAAAATACGATTTAAGCAACGCGATGTATCTTGATAATCAACCGGATTACGGAATACAAAATACCCCAACATTTACATACAATGACGATTATGCATATGATTCAAAACTTGTTGAAACAAAACCGTTTGAGCCATATATTTTCCCGTTTGAAATAAAAGATGCAACAGAAATTGCATACGAAAACAGTCCGGATTTACAAGTCATTATCAATACAAAAAATGCAATGGAGCAATCACTAAAATACGTAAAAAGGACCTACCTGCCGGATTTGACCGCAAGTGCCAGATACGGTTATAACAATACAAATTTCACAAGCAACAACAGCCTCGCAGTCGGGGTAAATTTAAGATCAAATGTAAACCTTATGGAATTAAAACATTCTATAAAAGGTGCAGATGCTCAGTTAAAACTGGCAGAAAATGAAGTTGCACTATTCAAAAAAGATTTATACTACGAAGTCCAAAGAGCATTCAACAACGTAAACAGAGCCAAAAAACAAGTCCCAACGGCAAAAACAGAAGTCATACAAGCTCTTAATAATTTAAAACTTGTTGAAAAAAAATATAAATCAAATGAGCTTAACTACATTTCATTACAAGATGCAAGAAAAGATTACATAAGAGCTTTAGACACCTATATCCAAAGCATTTACAATTATAATATTGCACTTATTCAAGTTGAAATGGCAATGCACTATCACCTTGTGGACATCCACCACAAATCAGAGCATGCAATGCACTATCATAGTGCAGAACTTATTGAACATTTGAATAAAGCACTTGAGTGTGATGAAAAAGAATTAAAAGCTGCAAAGAAAAAAGTTAAAAAATAAAGTTTAATATTTTGATTATTATTGTAAAAACTGCTAGAATTAAAAAATTCTTAAAATACAAAATTTATAGGAGATTAGGTTTATGAGTGAAGAACAAGTAAAATATACACCTATAGAAGAATTTGCAAATGCTTTTACACATTCTATCGGAGCTTTATTGTCTATCTATGCAATTGTGATGCTGGCGGTAAGCTCGCATAACGCTGTTGAAGTTGCATCAACAGCAATATTTGGTGCTACGTTATTTCTTTTATTTCAATCTTCGGCACTATACCACGCAATGGTAAATCAAACGGCAAAAAAAGTATTCCAAAAAATTGACCATAGCGCAATATTTATGCTAATTGCAGGAACATACACCCCGATTTTACTTCTTGTTGTGGAATTTCCATTATCTGTTGCACTTCTTGCTATGACCTGGTACCTTGCAATCACCGGAATAATTTATTCTTGTCTGACCCTGAAATTTAAATATTTATCAACCGGTTTATATCTTGTAATGGGTTGGTTGTCATTGTTTTTATTCTATGCAATATGGAATAATGCAAGCCACTATGCAGTTTGGCTTTTACTGTTAGGGGGAGTTTTCTATTCTATTGGATGTGTATTCTACCTTTTGAAAGGTAAATTTATGCATTCAATATGGCATCTTTTTGTAATTGCCGGTGCTATGGCTCATTATCTGTCAATTATGGAAATATTATCCTGTGTATAATGTTATATTCTAATATTTATGCTAAAATTATAAAAGGGAGAGTAAATAATTCTGTAAATGAAAAAACTGCTTTTACTTTTATTATGCGTTATAACAATACAAAGTCCTGTATTTTGTGAAGATTCAACAGATACAGCATCTCAACAAGCCCCTGTATTTTATACTGCCGCTCAACAAGAAAGAAATGTAAAAGTTTTTTGTGAAAATGAATTATTTGGGTTAAAAGACAAGGATGGTAATATTGTCGTTCCTGCAATCTACAAAAAAATAATTATGACCGGAAGATACGGTTGGATTGTACAGAAGAAAAACAAATACGGAATAATGGACTCTAAAGGGAACTATCTGATAGAACCTAAATACAGATATGCAGACAGAATTTTTGGCAGATACATAAAACTCGGCAACGATAACGACTTTGGGATATACAACGAATACGGAGAAGTTATAATTCCGCCTGAATATACATCTATTGACTTGTTATACGGCACAATGTTTTTAACATATAAAAACTTCAGATACGGAATTTCTGATTTTAAAGGGAATGTTTTAATTCCGAATATCTGTGATGATATATATATGCCATCAGAAGGAACGATGAGAATTAAATATCAAGGGATTATATATGAATTAAAAAATGTTAACTCCGAAACTGTTGCAATGCCAAACACTGAAAATATGAACGATGAGGTATCAAAATTCAGAGAAATTTTAACAGAAACAGGTGCGATTTCAGGATATTCTGTTTTAACCTTTTCCGATTACCTGATAAAGGTAATCTCATCAATCTCACCATCTCATGAAGAAACTATTGATGATTTAATACTTTCACACGGAGTTGACACTGTAGGAATTTTGAAAAAATTCTCATGGGTTCCGAAATACCCGTTTACATTCATAAAAAAATACTATGCGAACCTACGCAATCCATACAACGGACCGTTGTCGGATACCCGTAACAAATTGAAAAATAAGAGGTAATTTTAATAATGAAGGCTTTTGGCAAAATATTTATAGGTGTAGGATTAACCTGCGTCATACTGACAGCAGGAGCCGCAGCCGTTTATATAAAAGGATTACCGTATATTGTTTCACATCCAAAAACAATTAATTATGTTCAAAATTTTGTAAAAGAAAAAACCGGAGCAGATTTAATAATTTCAAATCCCATACTGCATACGGAATTTTCTCCGAATGTAGATTTTAAAGTAGAAAAAATTTATCTTTCACAAGACAATAAAAAATTACTGGAATTAAACAAATTTAACTCCTCCGTATCGCTGCAAAAGATTTTTTCTAAAAATTTAATTATCAAAAAACTGGTTGCAGAAAACATTTATGCCGATGTAAATAAAATCCAAAATCTTATTCCTGCACAAGAAAAAAAAGAAGAAAAAAGTGATTGGAATATTGATATTTTTGATGCTCTTTTAGGAGTAAGAAAATGTGAGATTTTGTATTCAATAAATCCTGATACAAAAATTCACCTCAAAGGAGAACATATCGGGGTAAATAACGCAGAAAAAATAAAGAAAAATGTTTATTTCCAATTAGCTTCAAAAATATCCAGAAAAGATAAACACGTTACCCTTAAAATAAAAGATAACAACAGAGTATTTTTTAAAGATAACCTGTTTCACATCGAAAAATGTCCGCTTAGCATAAATAATTCAAATATATTTATTGATCTTACAGCGGACAAAAAACAAAACTTTGATATTGACCTTTATTCCAAGAATTTTAATGTCAATGATGTTTTGGATTTTTTAAATACTCAGATTATAGAAAACAATGTACAAAATTCTCTGTCCTATTTTTCTGATATTCAAGGAAACATAAAT
>JAFUUT010000151.1 GCA_017477685.1 bacterium
ATCATTGTGTAAAAGAACAGTCGGTTTGAGTATTTTGAACAGAGTTTTAAGTATGTCTTGACAATCAATGATTAACTTGCAAAAATCTATCTGTTTTTTGCCTGATTGATAAACTCAATAAATGTAGGCTTCATTGTTAGAGGTGTAGAAATATTAACTTTAGCTTTATCTTCTGCAACACGTTTTCTAAGCATACGATTCAATAATATCGGTAGTCCAAAGCCAAGAGTACCCATTAATATTCCGAGATTTAAAATATATAAGCTAACGGCGGCTCTTTTTGTTTTTTTAATAGATTTTTCTGATAGATGTTTTAAATTTTCTATATTTTTATAATTTTTTAAATTATCTAAAGTATATGGATGATTTGTATCTTTATTAATTAAATGGGTGTTGAACATTTTATCTGAACATTTAGCTAGAACTTTTTTAAGTAATAAATCTCCGCCCCAGAAAAATACATCCATCAATGTTATACGAATCAAATTATCTTTCAATTCATATTTATCGCGACTTGCGAGCATATTAGGAAGATAATCTCCTGTCAGCCAGAGCGCAAGAGCTGTGGCTCTGCTCATATACATAGCTTTTTTGTAATCAAACATTTCTGCATTTTTATTAAACCATTTTAATACTTTATTGTTACTTGTTAAGCCGTTAAGCATTCCTTTTTTCAATAATATAGGTAAAGTTAATGCCGGAATTATTGTAAGTCCTAATGTAAGTGCTTGTCTTAATTTTTTTGTTTCGTTAGTTTTTGATGCTGTTTTTTTTGTAAATTCTTCATCTGCCATTTTATAAGTGCCTGAATATCCGGAACGTTTTGTTCTATATTGTGTAAACAGGTTTCCAAGCCAAGGATACGATGCAACCATTAAATTTGTTGTTAAAAGGTCTGTAAAATGAATAGCAGTATGTACACTAATTAAATCTTTTCTTAATTTTTCGGTATCATTACCATATTTTTCGATAATAGAATTAAATCCTTTAGTATTTCCGAATAATTCTTGCGATTTAAGCTCTATTCCTCTTTTTAAGTATTCACCATCTTTAGTGAGATATTCTTTTGAAACTTCTAATATCCTTTTTTCATCATTTTTAAAGTTTTTAGATATATTGTAATGAGATAAAGCTTTTCTGTTAAATAAGGGGAGTAAAACAATTGGCGAAATAAATGTTATCAAAAAATATAGGCTTGATTTAAAAGAACGTTCAATAGATTCATCCTTGTTATTTGCCATTATAGCTTGCGGTATAATAAACCCGCCAACCTCTGTTATCCCTTTATTTAACAATAGATTAGATTCAATATTTTTGACAGCATCAAATACAGATATATTACCATAACATATCTGTTTGTTGTCTATTCTGTTGTTTAAGTAATTATTGTTTATTAACATACTCGTTAACTTTTTTATTTAATAAAAAAGCATAAATATAAATTTTTGCTATTTGAATTTGTGGAAAAATTAGAAAAAAAATTAAAATTGAGTAGTAATCTGCAAAAATTCTAGCATGTATAGGGTAGACTTCAGTCTACCAAATATCCTGAAATGGTTGACTAAAGTCAACCCTACTTTTGAGTGCAAATATGAGCAAAAAGAGTACAAAAAATAAACAATTTTGACACCAAAACCAGACATTCCGGACATTTAAACTCAAACTATTTCCGACCTTTTAAAATCGGCAAAGGCTGGATTGCTTCGGGCTTTTGCCCTCGCAATGACATGAAAAACGTCCGACCAAATGTCCTGTTAAAATGTAAAAGAACCGTTGATTTGAGTATTTTGAACAGAGATTTTGATAATTATTTTGGTGCCAATAATTGTACTTTACAAACTACACACTTTGTAACAAATTTAATAATTTGGCATAAAATATTAAAGTTTTTAAGAAGTATGTCGTTAAAATATTATATATAATCAAGGAGTATATTTATGCCTTCCGTAAATGATGGAATGAATGACCGTTTTATAAAATTGTTTTCTTTTACAAATAAAAATGGTGAAGTGAAGGATGTAAAAACATTTTATGGGCAAAAGTGGAGTGAAGTAAAAACTGGTAATTCGAACTTAGACTCAATATTTCAAATGATTGATAATGGTGATGGTATCGTTCAGGCAAAAGAATTAAACCTTTTAAATAAAATTTCTTTGTATATAGATTCACTAAAAAAGGAAACAGCTAATAATGAGATACTGGAAAATAAAGAATTAGAAGAATTTGCAAAACAGGTAAAATCTGGTAATGTTAGTATTGAGCAATTTGCTGAAGCCAGTATCGGAGGTGAAAATACTGGAAATTGGTCTGAGGGGTTAGACAGAAACATATCAAGCATAAGTTTATCAAGCCAAAGAATCGGTAA
>JAFUUT010000152.1 GCA_017477685.1 bacterium
GCTCCACAAATCATTTGAGCCCTTTGGTGCAGAAGCTTGATTTTCAACAGGTTCTATATGAGTATTTTGCTTAGCCTCACCCTGTTCAGACTTATTTTGAGCGGTTTTTATAGCCGGTGCTTTCGGAGATTTTTTTACCTCGGACTTCATTACAGGAGTCGGAGGGGTATTATACGCCGGCGCGCTTATAACTCGGGAAGAACCAGATTCAAGAGCTTCAATTCTTTTATTTAATTCTTCTAATTTAGTATTTTGCGCTAAATTTGCCATATCAAGAATTGATACATCAAGCCATAATTTAGGATTTGAAGATAACTTTAATACCTTTATATATTCAGCACATTTGTCGATTAAAGAAACAATTTGATGAGCTTCTAAATTTTTAACTTTACTTTTAAGTATTTCTATTTGCTCTGAATTTAATTGCACAACACCTGCGGCTGAATCCTCAACAGTTTTTACAATTAAAGCATTCCTGTAATAATCCAGCAAATTAGATAAAATTTGAGATGGTTCATTCCCGGAATCATATATCTCATTCAACTTTTGGAGAGCATCATTTTGATTTGATAATGAAATAGCTTCAAATAATTCCGTTAACGAATCAAAAGATAGACGCCCTAATAGTCTGTTAATGTCTTCAACTGATATTTGAGTATCTGAGGAATTCAAAACACTCAACTGATCGAGTAATGCAATACTATCTCGCATTCCGCCTGCGGAATTTTGCGCAATATACCTAAGGGCATCATCCGAAATATTTATTTGTTCTTGACCGGAAATATATCTCAAGTGTTTTGATATATCATCTGTCGTTATACGCTTAAAATCAAATCTCTGACAGCGGCTTTTTATAGTATCAAGAACTTTATGAACTTCTGTTGTTGCAAGAATAAAAATAACATTTTCAGGCGGTTCTTCCAAAGTTTTCAAGAGTGCATTAAATGCCGTAGTAGACAACATATGAACTTCGTCTAGTATATATATTTTGTACCTGCTGTGAACAGGAGACATCGCAACATTTTGGATAATTTCTTCCGCATCACTGACTGAACGGTTACTTGCAGCGTCAATTTCAATAACATCTATAGGTATTGAATTTGTAATATTGTTACAATTTTCACATTCATTACATGGTTTGACCGTAGGGCCGTTTACACAATTTAATGATTTTGCAAAAATTCTTGCTGTTGAAGTTTTGCCTGTACCTCGGGGACCTGTAAACAAATAAGCATGAGAAATCCTATCTGTCTCTATCGCATTAGTAAGGGCCTTTTTGATATGTTCCTGCCCTACAACCTGCTCAAGCATTTGCGGTCTGTATTTTCTGTATAACGGGACATAATTTTTATTCATGATAAAGTTATTATATCAAATAATAAAATAAATGGACTTATTATGAACATAATTAAACCTAAAAAATTACAAAAAGGCGATACAATCGGAATAATAGCACCAAGCGGTAATGTATACGAAGAAAAAATATACAAAGGCAAATCTTATTTAGAGAACCTTGGTTATAAGATAATTTTAGGAAATAATCTTTTTAACAAAGACCGCTATATGGCAGGAAATGACAATCAAAGAATTGAAGATTTGGAACAAGCTTTCAAAAACCCCGCAATTGATGCAATTATCTGTGCAAGAGGAGGATATGGAGCAATCCGAATTATAAATAAGATTAACTACGAAATAATCAAAAAAAATCCTAAAATATTTTGCGGCTACTCGGATATTTCTGCATTATCCGCTGCGATATACAAAAACACAGGGCTTATAACTTTTTCAGGTCCAATGATTCAACCCGACTTTCAGCCTGACCGAATAAATGATTTTACTATTTCAAACTTTTTTAATACCACTTCATCAAATACAAAAGTAATAACACCTGAAATAAAAGAAGTTATCAAAAACGGAGAAGCAAAAGGAGTTCTTTTTGGAGGGAATTTAGCAACTATTACATCTTTATGCGGTTCTGACATATTCCCTGATAAAGATTTTATATTTTTTGCGGAAGATTTAAACGAGCCTTCATACAAAATTGATCGCTGCTTCAGACAACTCATTAATACTAAAACCTTTAGGCAGAATGTTAAAGGGTTGATATTAGGAGAGTTTCTTGACTGCGAAAACCCAAAATATTTAAAAGAACTGTTCGAAGAAATATCAAACGAACTTAACATCCCGACATTCGGCGGTTATAATATTTCACATTCAAATAAAAAACTGACAATACCATACGGCGCAGAAGCTATTATTAACGAAAAACAAATTATTATTGATTATTAGACTATTTCATTATAAGAACATCTGATTTAGTATCTTCTAGTATACGTCTGCTTATTGAACCGGGTATTAATTTGGATAAATATTTTCGATTGCGCATACCGCAAACAACAAGACCTATTTCGTTATCCGCACAATAGCGAACAATTTCTTTTGCGCAATTACCGGATAGAACCCGCTTTATGCAATTATTGCAGCCTAAGTCTTTGAAAATTTCCTCATATTTACTTAAAATTATCATACCTTCGCGATTTTGTTTTTCATTTATATCTATCACCCAGTTTGAATCAATATTTCCTTCCAAAAATAAATAATCCGGTATTTCATATACAGTAAGCAAATGTATTTCTTTACCTTGCAAATTAATATTCTTTAATGTTTGCATAAAACGCTTTGATGAAATTAAAGAACTGTCCAAAGCAAAAGCAACTCGGTCTGAGGATATCGAGTTTTTAGATATATACACAGAAGTATCAGAAAAAGAAGATATATCATAAGATACGGAACCTAACCACTTTTGCAAACCTTTTTTACCGTTTGAACCGACAATAATATAAGAGTAATCTTCCTCTTTTTCTTTTTCTAAAACGGCATCTACAACCGAACCGCAAGATTTTATCTTTTGATTAAAATTAATATCATTATTCAATAAAAATTCTTGAGTATAATTCAATATTGAATCTGCATTATTTGCGCACTTGTTTTGGATTATTGAATATTCTGAGAGCAAATTGTCCGATAAACAACTCCAATCAGCAACTGTCAAAATGTCTGTATTAAAGTTGTTAAACCACTTTGAAAAATTAACTACAGCCCCATAACTAATTTTTGAGCCGTCAGTACAGAATAACACTTTCATAAGTTCTCCTCCTTTAATAAAATAAAATATGTTAAGGAAAATTACATTAGCTGGTAATATATAATTTTTTTTGCTATGATTGTAATGTAAATTTGTTAAGGTTATACGGGCAGATGTCAGTTGAAGAAATTAAACAAAAAGAATATAAAGATTTAATAGATGTAATAGCAAAAGTAGAATACCAAAAATTCTCTAAAGCTCATCTGATAGAACTTCCTGAATTGGTTAATATAGGAACTCATGCACTGTATATACTTTTTAAAAACAATTCTGCAAAGTCATATAACCATACATATCTATCAACGGCGATAAAATGGGCAATTCGCAACGAAGTAAGAAGACGCTACAAATGGTATACCCTTAAGAATAAAACAACATCCGAAGGAGAAGAATCTGCTGCAGACGAAGAACAGGCAAATGATATTGAAATCAGAGCAGAAGTTTATAAAAACATCTTATCTATAGACGACTTACAAGAATCTGATGTTCCTGCGCAATTCAAATCAGAAGATAAAAGTCCGGAAGAAAGTGTTGAATTTTTAGAGCTTAAAAAGGGAATCCTGGCGGCAATGGAAAAATTACCGGCTCGTGAAAAAGAATTCATTGAATATAAATTTTTTAAGGACAAAAAACTGAGAGAGATAGCTATAGAATTTAACGTATCTCAATCCAGAATTTCCAGAATTATTCAATCCGGTTTGGACAGAATAAAAAAAGAACTTGAAAAACAGGGGATAATCTAAAATATGAAAACAATATTTGAAAAAAGCAACGGTAACAGTGGAATTAACCTCACAGACAAAGTTACCGACATTGATTTTATATCCGAGAAATATAAACGAACAAATAAGATCGGGCTTCCGCAGCTTTCAGAGCTTGAAGTTATGAGGCACTATAAAGAGTTGTCAGATATGAATTTTTGCATAGAAAAAGGCTTTTATCCTCTTGGCTCCTGCACAATGAAATATAACCCGAAAGTTAACGAGCTTTTGGCATCTTTAGACGGTTTTAATATACATCCGAACACCAAAGATGAAGATGCGCAAGGCTGCCTAGAATTAATGTACAATTTGCAGAATGCACTTTTGGAAATAACCGGAATGGATAGCATCACACTTCAGCCATCTGCCGGTGCTCACGGTGAAATGACAGGCATGATGATTATAAAAAAATATTTTGAAACTCTAAAAGAGAATCGCACAAAAGTCATTATTCCTGACTCTGCACACGGCACAAATCCGGCAAGTGCAAAAATGGCAGGATTTGACATCATTGAAATTAAATCAAATAAAAAAGGACAAATTGATATTGAAGCATTGAAACAAGTTTTGGATAGAGATGTTGCAGCAATAATGATGACAAACCCTAACACATTAGGAATTTTTGAAGAAAATGTATTGCAAATCTCCGAACTTATGCATCAAAACGGCTCTTTGCTTTACTATGACGGAGCAAATTTCAATGCAATAATGGGACATACAAATCCAAAACTTATGGGATTTGATGTTGTTCATTTAAATCTGCATAAAACATTTTCAACTCCGCACGGAGGCGGAGGACCAGGAGCCGGTGTTGTTGCAGTGACAGAAAAATTAAAACAATATCTGCCTGTTCCGATAATAAATTTTGACGGTAAAAAATATTACAGGGACTACAATATTGAACATACAATAGGCAATGTAAAGGGTTTCTACGGTAATTTTTCGGTTTTGGTAAAAGCATACGCATACATACTTATGCTTGGCAAAAATTTGAAATACGTATCCGAAAATGCCGTACTTAACGCAAATTACTTAAAAGAAAAACTAAAGCAGTACTACAATTTGCCTTATGACGAGCCGTGTATGCACGAGTTTGTTATTACGGGAGAAAAGCAGAAAGAAGAAAACGGAGTTTCAACATTGCATATTGCAAAAGCACTTATGGACGGAAATACCCACCCTCCTACGGTTTATTTCCCTCTAATTGTTCACGAAGCAATGATGATTGAGCCGACAGAATCTGAAAATAAGCAAAGATTGGATGAATTTGTCCAAACAATGATTCATATAGCCAATGAGTGTAAAACTCATCCGCAAGATATCTTATCTTCACCTCATCTGGCTCCTGTAAAGAAGATAGATGAAGTTACAGCGGCGCGTCATCCTGATTTAAACTATAAGGAATAATTAAATGTCAGAAAAAAAGAAAAAAGTATCATTTCCCCATATGGGAACCGTATGTTATGCTTGGGCGGCAGCGTTAAGAATTATAGGCTGCGAACCATACATTGAACCATATACAAGCAAAAAAACTTTATCACTGGGAACAAAACATTCGCCGGAAGCAATATGTATCCCGTACAAGCTGATTCTGGGAAACTTTATTGAAGCAATAGAAGGCGGAGCGGACTATGTTTGTATGATTACCTCACCCGGATGCTGCAGACTCGGAGAATATGGCAAATGCATAAATAATGCTCTCAAAGATCTCGGATATGACGCAAAATATATTGAAATGGAACTGTATGACGGAATTAAAGGAATGTATAACTTTTTAAAGACCGTCAGCGGTAAAAACAATCCTTATCTTTTTATGCGGGCCATTGTAATTGCAATGATAAAAGCGTTTATGCTTGACTCTTTGGAAACCAAACTTTCATATTGCAGAGCAAGAGAGGTTCATTTTGGAGATGCGGAAAAGCATTATCATAAAGCACTTAAATACATTGATGAGAACGATACAATAAAAGGATTGAAAAAAGCACGTCAACAAGTTATCGAAGAAATGAAAAAAGTAGAACTTGATAATAACAGAGAAATTCTACACGTTGATATCACAGGGGAAATATACGTAGTAAATGATGAGTTCTCAAATCAAAGTATAGAAAAAGAGCTTGGCAAAATGGGAGTTGAAGTCCGCAGAAGCTTGACATTAACAAGTTTTTTGAAAGATGCTATAATTCCGAAAGTCTTTAGAAAAGGAGAAACTCACCTCCAAAGAGCGATAAGACTTGCAGCGCCATACCTAAAAAGAGATATCGGCGGGGACTCATTAGAATGCGTATCGGATGTAGTCTATGCACAAGAAAGAGGAGCAGACGGAATAATACACTTGAGTCCGTTTACTTGCATGCCTGAAATTATGTCACAAAATATTTTCCCGGCAATGAGAGAGGACTGTGATATTCCTATTTTGGCTCTTATTATGGATGAGCAGACAGGCAGAGCAGGATACATTACACGTCTTGAAGCTTTTGTAGACCTAATGAGAAGAAAGAAAAGGAAACTTCAAACAGAAAATAATCAAAAGGCTGAAGAACAACAAGTCGCAGTATAAGTTATATAGGATATGCTTATGTTTAAATTATTTATTGACAGTTTCAAAAAAACAAATAGAAGTATTATACTTACAATTCCGCTTATTGCGTTTATTTTGATAGCAGAAATTTACTACTCAGGAACAAAGAGTCTTGAATTGAATTTGGGACAAACATTGTTATCAATAGCAACCATAATTATTGTATTAAGCGCATTTATGGCGTGCTGGTTTTACATGGCTAAAAAAGTTCTCAAATATTCCGATAAAATATTTGTTTTTGAAGAAGATAGAGGTTCCGCATTTCGCGAAGTATTGCTGTCCTTTCCCAAGGGATTTGGCAAATTCTTTTTACCGTTTCTGGGCTTTATATTGATTTATATATTGTTCTTTTACTTGCTGCACATTAGTGCGAATTTTTTCATATCAAGAAATGTAGGAGGAATAAACTTTGGTCTGTTTAACATAGGGTTACTTCTCAATCCGCTTGAATTGCACAGCAAACTGCTAAATTTATCCTCGGGAGGAGATATTGCGTTTAGTTATTGGATTTGTTCTATGGGTATAGGTATTTAAATAGCATCTTTCTTAACAATTTTATGTATTACTGAAATCATATACACAAAAAAAGATATTATTACATCCCTGTTCAACTCCATAAAAAAGATAATCATAACATTACC
>JAFUUT010000001.1 GCA_017477685.1 bacterium
AATAACCAATGACACCAGAAGTTGAGCAAAAGCTGAATGAAATAAAAGACAGATGCCTGAAGTGCAACAAATGCCCTTTAGGTGCAACAAAGACTAAATCCGTTTTTTCTGCGGGCATTCCGAATTCAAAACTTATGCTCATAGGTGAGGCTCCGGGTTACTATGAAGATCAAAAAGGAGAGCCTTTTGTCGGAAAAGCAGGACAGCTTTTAGACAAAATACTTGCAAGTGTTGGTTTTTCAAGAGAAAAGGACATATACATTTGTAATACGCTCAAATGCCGTCCTCCCGAAAATCGAGATCCCTTACCCGAAGAAAAAGCCGCATGCAGAGAATATTTAGATGCCCAGCTTGAAATTTTACAGCCAAGAATAATCTTATTATGCGGTCGAATTTCAGCTACATCATTTATCGATACAAATCTTGGGATTACAAAACTTCGGGGAAAATGGTTTGAAGGGCCATACTATTCAAAAATGATGCCGATATTCCACCCTTCATATCTTTTAAGAAATGATTCCAGAGAAAAGGGTTCTCCAAAATGGCTTATGTGGCAAGATATTAAGGAAGTCCGCAGAGTATATGATATGCTTGAGGGGTAAATTTTAATACGGTTTGCCAATAACTGAAGAATGTGCGGCAAATTCAAATGAATCATCTAACGGTTCCAAATCAATCTTTTTACCATATCGTTTTTCAAGAGCAAGAGATATTAAATAATCCGCAAAATGAGGATTCTTTGGGAGTAAAGATCCATGCAAATACGTGCCAAAAGCATTCAGATACCTTCCGCCCTCAAATCCGTCACGTCCATTATTACCATTTCCGACAGAAACCACCCCCAGCGGTTTTGTTTCACCTTGCAAATATGTTAACCCGCTATGATTTTCAAAACCAACTAAAGTACTTGGGCTTAAGAAGTCGGTTTTTACAGTTACGTTCCCAATAAATCTGGTATCTCCTGCCACAGTATACGCATCCATTATAGATATTCCTTTTAATTTATCTTTTCCATGTGGCTGATAATAATGCCCAAATAGCTGGTACCCTCCGCAAATCCCCAAAAAGACAGCACCATCATTCAACTGGGATTGTAATTCTTGTTTTTGCGAATATAATTCAGCCTGAACTTCTTCCTGCTGCTTATCCTGCCCTCCGCCTATAAAATATAAATCGTGTTCTTTAATTTTATCGCCGATATTAATTTGTTCGAATTCGACATCAATCCCGCGCCATAAACACCGTTGTTTCAATGTTATAATATTACCTATGTCGCCGTATAAATTAAGTAACTTAGGATATAAATGCGCTATTGAAATTTTTAACTCTCTCTCACTCATATAAATACACACTAATAATCAAATACATATCCGGCTTCTTTAAAATGCCCAAAGCAACCTGCGCCATACGGGTTTAACTCTCCTTGAGTAGTACACTTGGCAAATTGATTATCTATAATCTCACGGACAGTATTACCGCTGGAGCCTTGTCTTGCACAAGCATCAGAATCTTTTAAACATTCCGGCGTAAGCCCCGGTTCATTCAATGTGCCATCATTATAAATGCTCAAATACCAGATATCTCTGCCGCCAACATTTGGTCCCTTACGACCGTTTACATCTACCGAAAGCCCGCCGGGATAATACTGGGTAGGGGGATATACACTTATTGAATAGCCATTAATCAACACATAATTTAGAGCAAACGGTTGAATCTCGTACTGAACATTTCTCCTGCCGTCAAGGCTGAATATTCTGTCAGGAAAACATTTGGATCTTTCTTCATAAGTACAGAAAGATATCACTTTAGTATAACCTCTGATGAATTTGTCCATTGCGTCTAAAGCACGTTCAAATTCCGGACCGGAATACTCTGTTCCATTTGAATAAATCGGGGTACCAGACAAAACATCAACACCGTTATCAGCAAGATAATGCTTAAAAGTTCCTGATAAGGAAGTATAACAATGCTCTGACTGTAATTGAAGGATCTTTTTTTGTACATGAACAATAAGGGTAGGCATAACCATTAAAGCTACGACCCCGACAAGGCCTATAGTAATGATAACTTCAGCTAAAGTGA
>JAFUUT010000153.1 GCA_017477685.1 bacterium
ATAAACAAATTTGCTGATAACGGGTATAAAGAAGTGGTACTGACAGGTATCCATATTGGGCAATGGGGAAAGGATATAGGACTAAAATTAATTGACTTGTTAAAAGAAATAGAAACTAAAACAAGCATTCCGCGTTACCGCTTAGGCTCGTTAAACCCGACCGAAATAGATGATGAGCTTTTAAATTTTCTCTCTAAATCCGAAAAATTTTGTCCTCATTTCCATTTGTCGCTGCAGTCCGCCAATGACAAAACTCTAAAATCTATGAACAGGTTTTATTCCACAGAATTTTATTTAAATCAAATTCAGCAGATAAACAATATGTTTGATCTGCCGTTTTTAGGAAGCGATATAATTGTTGGTTTTGCAGGAGAGAGTGATGACGATTTTGAAATAACCCGCCAAAACCTCGAAAAATCGGGTCTGTCCCAAATACATACCTTCCCTTATTCTGTACGAAAGGGTACAATCGGCGAATCTATGCCCGATCAAAATTCAGATGAGGTTAAAAATAGCCGTGCATCCGTTATAAAAGAAATTTCAAAACGAAAACTTGAAGCTTTTATAAATTCTAATATCGGAAAAGTCTGCGAAGTTTTAATCGAAAAACATCCCGACAAACACTCCGGAAATTTGAAAGGTTTAACCCGCAACTATTTATCCGTTCAGATAATTTCTGGCAAAACAGATTTGTTCAACACTCTCCAAAATGTTAAAATCACAAAGTACGAAAACGGAATTATTTATGATGAATTTGTATAATCTATTTCTCGTTAACCCATAAACCGTGTATATTGCAATATTCAAAAGCTTTGAAATGCTCGTCTTCTTCATAGATATTTGAAACAGGTTCTTCTGTCGGGTGCAGAAAAGTTGTGAGGACTCTCATTTTATCCTCTGTTACGGTTTGTATAAAATCTATATGATGCTCCACTGTTGCAGGATGAAGTTCTGAACCTATTTGGATTTTATTATCCTGTGTAAAAAACGGAACGTGTTTTTCCATTTTTTCTTCGTCTTTAGAATGCGGTTTTAGTAATGTCATTGGCTTGTTACAGCATACAAGTTCTCCAAATCCCTCGTTCATAACCTGTACAATATTACCGCAAACTTCACATTTGTATAACTCAAGATGCTTTGTCATAGAAAACTCCTTCTTATAAAACTAAAATATTTTAACAGTCGCAACGGCGGTGATATTATGC
The DNA here is from genome assembly GCA_017477685.1 of bacterium. GTDB lineage: Bacteria > Cyanobacteriota > Vampirovibrionia > Gastranaerophilales > Gastranaerophilaceae > Zag111. Next base: position 1,206 of record JAFUUT010000153.1, read on the forward strand.
TACGCACCTGCTTGTCTTACTATTCAGTAAGCCAACCTGTTGCTTCGCATTGGCTGACGCAGAATTAATGCCGTGCCACTGTCTATCGAAATATATGAACACAATATCCTTTAATACTTTCTACCTCAATGATTATAACACCCGTAAAGCTTTTCTTAGTGCTGCTGAGTTTCCTCCCTGACACGGTTCGAAATTTTACGCCGCCATAACCATTGCTATCAACGATTATATTAAATTCCAATGTCTCCATAGAGTCCTCACAACAGGCTCTGCACCCCGCATACGCTTCGGGTCAAGAGTTTGCAACACCCCGTGGAGCACGGCAATCTTATTATAACATAATCTTTTTTATTCGCTACTATCCTGTCGGTGATTTGTTATAATTTTTAAAATTTTGACACAGGTTTAGATTATCCTTAGAATAATTATATGGATAAGAATAAGAAAAAAGATTTAATCTGTGCTTACATATTAGAAATACCTATAGTATTTATATTTTTATTTTATACAGTTCCTCCTTTGATGGGTATGCTGCTTATTTTGTTTTTAATTCTTAATCCGCTTCTGCATTATTATTTTAAAAGTAAGCAACCGTTTATTAAAGTCCCAAGTTTTGAAGATTACTCTGCTACTATGGCATCTCTAATGTTACTTGGGTTTTGGCTTATTGTGTCTGTTGGTTATTGGGCTGGCCTTTCTGAATGCAAGAATTCTGTCATGTGTGAACACTGCTGTGAAGAAAAATGTCTTGATAATAGTATTTCAAGTGATTTATATCGAAAAGCAAAAATCCACTATCAAATGAAAGATTACAATAAGACAATAGAATATTTAGAGATGGCAAATAAAATAGAGAATTCCTTTGAACAGCCTATAAATGATGTTCGTGAAATTTCACGTTTAGATAAGGAGATTAAAAATAACCCCAAAGATTACAGACTATATATAAAACGTGCAGACCTAAAAAATGTTTTTGAATATTCTATGTTTGCGGGTAGCGGTGAGTCGATAACTTCTGATTATTATGGTGCGATTATGGATTATACAAAGGCTCTAAAACTTAATCCGAATGCATATGAAGTATATGAAAAACGCGGCGATGCCTGGGCTGAGTACGGCTACCAAGCTTGTGTCGGGTGTAAACGCGAAAGAACAAAACAAAACGATGAAAATGCCATAAATGATTATGAATCCGCCATTAAATATACAGGCGGCAGCGATAAATTATTTGCAAAACTTGGCAGCAAATATATGAATTCAGACCCTCAAAAAGCCCTGCATTATTTTAATATGGTTAAGAACTTATATTCGGAAAAGAATGAAGATAATGTAATGCCTTATCCGGATGGGTATTTCAATTCGTTTAATTTTTACAGCTATAGTTATGTCCCGACAAGTAAAGTTGTATGTTATAGCAAACTTAAAGACTATGAAAGCGCTTTAGAAGTTGTTGATGAAATTATTGAAAATGAAACAGATGAAAATATTATAAAACAAGCTAAAAATATGAAATTTTACTATAACTGGAAAGCAAAACACTACATAAAAGCTGTGAAAAGTGCGGATGATTGTTCTGTATGGGTTTGCAAAATCTTAGGTTTAGTATTCTAAAGTTCCATTATATAAGTCTAACTATCTTTCTATGTCTTTTTGGGGGATAGATTGTTCCTTTGCTTTTTTTACATTTACTCTTGAAGGGAGATTTTATATGTTAGGTACAAAAGTAAAGGAAATTTTAAATGAACAAATTAACAAAGAATTTTATTCCGCTTATTTATATCTTGCGATGTCTGCTCATTTGTCTGACATGGGTTTGTACGGGTTTTCTAGGTGGTGCGAGATACAGTCTAGAGAGGAAATTGACCATGGAATGATTTTGGTTGAATATTTACTTAAACATAAAGAAAAAATTGATTTGAAAAATATTAGTTCCCCTCAAATGAATTTCAGTTCTCCATTAGAGATTTTTGAACAAATATATAATCACGAACGTGAAATTACCCGTTCGATTGATTCCATTGCAGTCAAGTCGGATGAAGAATGTGATTTTGCAACCCGCAATTTTATTGATTGGTACTTGAAAGAACAAATCGAAGAAGAAGATCATACTTTGAGAATTATTTCAAAATTAAAAGCATTCGGTTCTGAGAAATCCTCGCTTTACCTTATGGATAAAGAACTTGGACAAAGAGAATATCACCAAAGTTTTTATCAATAGTTTCAAATATTGCGGTTTTGTAAACAATTTGTCTAATATAATGAAATAATTTATTATATTGGTATGAATTTAGGGAAGATTTTATACCTTGATGATGACAAATTGTTAACATCAACGTTTTCAACGCTCATGAAAGTTGAAGGCTTTGATGATGTTGTTATATTCAACAATCCGCATGAAGCTTTGGAATATTTAAAAAATGAAGCTCCTGATCTTATCATTTCAGATTTTTTGATGCCTGAGATGAATGGTCTGGAGTTTCTGCGTGAAGCAAAAAAACTTTACCCTGAAGTCAGCATGATTTTGCTTACTGCATATGCAGACAAAGAAAATGCAATAAAAACTATTAATGAAATCGGGGTATATAAATATATCGAAAAACCTTGGGATAATGATGATTTGATTATGAATATCAAAAACGGTATTGAAAGAAGTCATCTTATCTCTAATTTGAATGAAAAAATTGAACAGCTTGAAAAAGCTCAGCAAGAACTGAAAAAATATTCACAGAACCTGGAAGAACTCGTTAAAGAAAGAACTAATGAACTTTCTGTTGCTAATTCCAAACTGTCAGGTATTATTGAATATTGTGCCGACGGTATAATAATAATCGATTCAAAAGGCAATATTGAGCAGGTAAACCCTGCTTGTGAAAATATGACAGGTCTGTCTGAAACCGCATTACTTGGTATGAAAATTCAAGAAATTGCGTACACCGATAAAGAAGAACATAACAGGGCAGATTCTATCAATAATACTATTTTAGGTTTAGCTGATGACCAGTCAGAATTCTTGATAAGAGATTTGTATATAAGAAATTCATTAAGTGGTGAATATATTCCTGTGGAGATTAACTTTGCTTCCTTGAGCGATGATACAAATAAAAAAGAAAAATTTGTCGGTGTCATACGTAACTTTACGGCTCAAAAAGAAGCGGAACGATTGAGAGATGATTTTATCGCTACTTTAACTCATGATTTGAGAACTCCGTTACTTGCAGCTATTCAAACTTTGAATTTCTTTTTGGAAGGTTCTCTGGGCGAAATCGGCGAGCAGCAAAAAGTTCTGCTTTCTACAATGAAACAGAGTAATGAAGATTTGCTCGGGCTTGTTAATGCTTTGTTAGAAGTGTACAGGTTTGAAAGCGGTAAGCTTAATATGTGCAAGACGGTGTTTAATGTTTCTGATTTATTAGAGCAATGCTACAGAGAGCTTGAACCCCTTGCTCAGAAAAAAGATATAACATTCAATATTCATTCTGATTTAGATGAAGAATTACTTATTGATGCCGATAGAGCGGAAATAAAACGTGTTATGATGAACTTGTGCGGAAACGCTCTTAATTATACAAATAAGCAAGGTACAATTGATGTTTATATGAAAT
>JAFUUT010000154.1 GCA_017477685.1 bacterium
AAAAGATGGTGAAATTAAAGAAACGAATACAAAACATGTTATCTTTAAAATTCCTTCAATTGGTTCTGTAATTATCGGAAATAACGTTGAAATAGGAGCTAATACCACAATTGACAGAGGTACAATTGAAAATACTACAATAGGTGACAATACAAAAATTGATGACCTCGTTATGATAGGTCATAATTGTAAAGTTGGTGAAGGATGTTTAATCGTTTCACAAGTCGGTATTGCTGGAAGCTGTGTAATCGGCGACAGAGTTGTTATTGCAGGTCAAGCAGGTTTGGCTGATCATATTGAAATAGGTTCTGATACAATTATTACCGCAAAAGCGGGAGTTACAAAATCATTCCCCGAAAAATCAATTGTTGTCGGTATTCCTGCAATGCCAAGAAAAGATTTTATCAAACAATTAAAGACAATGAAAGATGCTCAAGAAATTTTTGCTAAATTTAGAAAATATGAACCTCTTTTGAAAGAATTTGAAGAAAACGTGAATAAAGATTAATTATGACCACACTAAAAAAAGAAATTACAATATCAGGCAACGGTTTGATGAAAAACAAATCTTGTAATATAAGACTTGTACCTTCAAAAACCGGGAAAATAGGTACTTTGTAAAAAACGAAGAACCTTTTGAAGCAGTTGTTGATAACGTTATAGCAACAGATCATTGTGTGGTATTAGGCAATGGAAAATCAAAAGCAATGTTGACAGAACATTTGACTGCAGCATTGGCTTTTTGCGGTATTGATAGTATAGATATTTATATGGATGAAATAGAAGTTCCCATACTTGATGGCGGATCAAAACAATGGGTTGAGCTATTTAAAAAAGCCGGTATTGAGAAACATTTTTTTGAAAAACCTGAGTATTATACAGTATCCGAACCTGTTTATTATCTGAACGGAAAAACAAGTCTTGTTATACTTCCTTCAGATGAGTTATATATATCATACTCTGTTAATTATGACCATCCGGATTTGACACAAAAATGGGTTGCATACGATTCTAAAAATCAAAAAGAAATAATTGAAGCAAGAACTTTTGGTTTTTACAAAGATTTGAAAAAATTTCAAATGCTTGGATTTGCTCAAGGTGTAACCTTAGAAAATACACTTGGACTTGATGGTGATGGATATACCTCAGAATTAAAATCAGAAAATGAGCCTATAAAGCACAAAATATTAGATTTAATCGGAGATTTGTATTTGACAGGTGTAAATCCTTTAAATCTAAAATGCCAAATATTGGTAAAAGAAGCAGGACATGCAGTACATGTTAAAGTGGCGAAAATATTGAAAGAAAAATTGATAAAATTATAAGGAGAGAAACATGACAGAAGAAATTAAAGAAGAAGCTTTTACAATGGATATATTTGAAATTATGAAAATGCTACCGCACAGATATCCATTTTTGCTTGTGGATAGAATTACAGAATGTGTTCCCGGTAAATATTGCAAAGGATACAAAAATTTGACTATGAATGAAGAATTTTTCCAAGGTCATTTTCCAAATAATCCTGTTATGCCGGGGGTTCTTCAATTAGAAGCTATGGCTCAATGTTCAGCTCCTATTTTATTAAAATTACCTCAATTTCAGGGTAAATTAGCACTCTATGCAGGAGTAGAAAATGCTAGATTTAAAAATATTGTACGTCCCGGCGACAAATTTGAAATGTCTATTGAATTGACAAAATTG